>DAORXQ010000016.1 GCA_035371905.1 bacterium
TATTTAATTAATGACAGAGTAGATATATGTTTTTTATGTGAAGGTGATGGAGTTCATTTAGGAAAAAATGATCTTGATGTAGAAAGTGTCAGAAAAATATTACCTGATAAAATTGTAGGTGTTTCAACAGGGAATATAGAAGATGTAAAAGAAGTTAAAAATGGAGATATAGATTATATTGCGATTGGTTCTATTTTTAAATCTCCGACAAAACCAGAAAAAAAACCTGTTGGAAAAGATATTTTAAGAAGAATAAAAGAAATTATATCTATACCTCTTATAGGGATTGGGGGTATAAATATAGAAAATGCAGGGGAAGTTATTGAAAAAGGAGCGGATGGAGTGGCTGTTATAAGTGTTGTGGAAAATTCAGAAAATCCTGAAAAAATAATAAAAAAGTTAAAGGAGGAGATAAAAAAAGGATGGAAGAAAAAGGGAAAAAGAATAATTTGAATTTTTTGAAAGGTTTTTTATTCTGGGTTCTGGTTATAATTTTTATTTTTGCTCTTTTGAAATTTTCTGAAGTTGAAGGGAAAAAGATAAACTTAATTTATAGTGATTTCATAAATGAGGTTAAAAAAGGTAATATTGAAGGTGTATTGTCTATAAAAAAGAATATAGTTTACGGAAAATTAAAGGATGGAAGAAATTTTTATACTTTTATTGGAGAAGACCCTGATTTAAACAGAATTTTAATTGATAATAATATTTCTTTTAAATATGAGCCAGGTAACTGGATAGCAGAACTCATTCCGTATATTATTCCTGCTTTGATTTTCTTTTTTATTTTCTGGATGTTTATAAAACAGGCGAATATTGAAAGAAATAGGGTTATGTCTTTTGCAAGAAGTACTCCTATAATTCCAAATCCAAGAAATAGAGTTACTTTTGAAGATGTGGCTGGATGTGAGGAAGCAAAGGAAGAGTTAAAAGAAATAATTGAATTTTTGAAAAATCCAAAAAAATTTCAGAAACTCGGTGGTAAAATTCCAAAAGGAGTTCTTTTAATAGGTCCTCCTGGGACAGGTAAAACTCTCCTTGCAAAAGCAGTTGCAGGAGAAGCAGGAGTTCCTTTTTTAAGTATGAGTGGTTCTGATTTTGTTGAAATGTTTGTTGGAGTTGGTGCAGCAAGGGTAAGAGACCTTTTTAGACAGGCAAAACGGCTTGCTCCATGTATTGTGTTTATTGATGAAATTGATGCTGTTGGAAGACAGAGATTTGCTGGGCTTGGAGGAGGACATGATGAAAGAGAACAGACATTGAATCAACTACTTGTTGAAATGGATGGATTTCAAACGGATGAAGGTATAATTGTTATGGCTGCGACAAATAGACCCGATGTTTTAGACCCTGCTTTAACAAGGCCTGGAAGATTTGACAGAACAGTGGTTGTTACACTTCCTGATGTTAAGGCAAGGGAAAAAATTTTAAAAGTTCATACAAAAAATAAACCGCTTGATAGTTCTGTTGACCTTTCTTTAATAGCAAGAGCAACACCGGGACTTTCAGGAGCTGACCTTGCAAATATTGTTAATGAAGCAGCACTTCTTGCAGCAAAAAAAGGAAAAGAAAAAATTGATATGAGTGATTTTGAGGAAGCAAAGGATAAGGTTTTAATGGGAGTTGAAAGGAAAAGTTTATATGTAAGTGAAGAGGAGAAAAAAATTATTGCTTATCATGAGGCAGGTCATACTCTTGTTCAGAAAAGTTTGCCAGAGGTATATCCTGTTCATAAAGTAACAATTATTCCAAGAGGACAGGCACTTGGAATAACTCATATACTTCCCGATAAGGATAGGTTTCTTGAAAGTGATACATACTATAAAAATTCACTTGCAGCACTTCTTGCAGGAAGGGCAACAGAAGAAATTGTTTTTGGCAGGAAATTTACTGGTAGTGAAAATGATTTAAGGGTAGCAACAGAGATTGCAAAAAAAATGGTATGTGAGTGGGGAATGAGCGAAAATTTAGGTCCTATAAGTTTCAGACCCCATGAGGCAGTTTTTCTTGGTAGAGACCTTGTTCAGCAGAGAGAATTCAGTGAAGAGACATCAAGAGAAATTGATAAGGAGATAAAGAAGATTCTTGAAGAAGCAGAGGCAAGAGCAAAAGAAATAATAATGAAAAATAGGGATAAACTTGATATTCTTGTTAAAGAATTGCTTGAAAAAGAAACATTGACATCAGAAGATATTGATAAAATTCTTGGGATAGAAAAAGGAGAGGAAAATGGACATAGTGAAAATAGAAAAGGGGATGGAACTGATAATAGAAGCACTGGGTAAAAATATAGACAAGAAAAAACTTAAAGATACACCAAAAAGAGTTGCAAAGATGTACGAAGAGATTTTCAGTGGAATAGATGTTGACCCTAAAAAAGTTCTGGGGAAGGTCTTCAAGGAGGATTTTAATGAACTTGTACTTGTTAAAGATATAAATTTTTATTCAATATGTGAACACCACTTTCTTCCATTTTTCGGGAAAGCACATGTTGCCTATTTACCGGATGGTAATAATGTTGTTGGAATAAGTAAAATTGCCCGTCTTGTTGATGTACTTTCAAAAAGACCTCAATTACAGGAAAGAATGACAAATCAGATAGTGGATATAATTATGGATGTTTTAACACCTCAGGGTGCAATGGCAATAATTGAAGCAGAACATATGTGTATGATAATGAGAGGGATAAAAAAACCAGGGACAAAAATAGTAACAAGTGCTATGAGAGGTATATTTTTAAGAGATTTAAGAACAAGAACTGAAGCACTCAATTTGATTTCTCCATCAATCCGTTTTTGATTATTTCATAAATGGAGAAAGAAGGATAACAATCCCTGCTATCATCAAAATAATTCCAGCAACTGCTATAATGTCAGAAGTGGATTCCTTTTCATATGTCAACCTTGGTTTAAATGTTAAAAAAATTCCACCCAGTAATAATAAAAAACCCAGAATTATAAATATACCTTTCATTTTTATTTATTCTCCTTTTTCTTTTATAATTTTTCCAGATAGAAAATTTTTTAAAATTTTTTCAGCAGTTACAGAAATAATTTCATTTTTTAAATTTTTATCAGAATTAACTATTACAGGAATATAATTTTCTGAATATCCTTTCAAGAAGTTCCCAGTTTTTTCTTCAATCAAAACTTCAAGTTTTTTACCAATAAAATTTTCTTTAACTTTTTTGCTTGAATAATTTGAAATTTTTAAAATTTTCTTAAATCTTTCTTTTTTTGTTTTTTCCTCTACTTTATCAGGAAGATTTATTGCAACTGTATTTTTTCTTTCTGAATAGGGAAAAATATGAACTTTTAAAAATTTAATTTTATCAATAGCCATACAAGTTTTTTCAAAATCTTCCTCTTTTTCCCCAGGAAATCCAACTATTACGTCTGTTGTGAAAGTCACCCTATCTATATTTTCCTTAATCATATCAATCTTTTCAAGATAATCGTTAAAAGTATATCTTCTTCCCATTAAATTTAAAATCCTATCTGAACCACTTTGAAGAGGAATATGAAAATGCGGACAGAATTTATTTATTTTTTTTAAAGAATTGATAAAAAATTCATTAATATAATAAATTTCAATTGAACTCAACCTAATCCTTTTTATTTCTTTTATTTCTTCTATTTTTTCAAGAAGGGAAAGAAGTTTTTCACCTGTATCTTTTCCATAAGAACCAAGGTCAATCCCTGTAAGAACAATTTCTTTATATCCGTTTTCTCCAAGTTTTTTTATTTCCTCAATTATATCTTTTTCTTTTCTGCTTTTAACCTTTCCTCTAACAAAAGGAACAATGCAGTAAGTACAGAAATTTTCACATCCATCTTCTATTTTTACAAAGGCACGAGTATGTTCATCAAAACGTTCAATTTTATCTTTGAACTTTAAGAAAAAATCTCTTTCAACAAAATTTATATTTTCAAGTTCTCTTAGTTTACCATTTTTTTTGATAAGACATCCTGTTAAATATATTTTTTTTCCTTCTTTTAACAATTTTTTTATTTTTTTCTTTACTTCTTTTTCTACTTTTTCAGTAACACAGCATGAGTTTAAAATAACAATATTTTCTGATTTAAAATTGTCATCCTTCTCTATATTTTCTTTTATGAGTTGGCTTTCATATTGGTTAACTTTACAACCAAAAGTAATAACCTTTGCCATTTTATATTTCTTCTATTTCAAGACGAGCAAGTAAATAGGAAATGGTAGATTCTGCCCCTTGATTTCTATTTGGTCCTGATTTTGAAAGTCCATCATAACAACCACCTGTAACAGGGTCATACATCATTTCACCTTTAGTATTTCTTCCAAGGAACCAGTCAAATACAATTAAAGATAAGTTTCCATATTTTTCATCTCCGGTCAATTTTTCTGCTTTTTTTAATGCCTCAATCATACATGCCGCTTCAATTGGTTGCTGGTCATAATATGCTCTTTTCCCACCTTTTATGTACCAGCCATTATTTCCTATAGGGATAAATCTGTTTTCTATGATTGTAAGGTCAATAAGAAAATTGAGAGTTTCCATCCCAATATCAAAATATTTTTTATCCTCAAGTATCTCATAGGCATAAAGCAAACCACATGGTAATTTAGCATTTTCATAAGTTATTATGTTTTCAAACCATTTCCAGTTTGGTTCGCTTGAATTCTGGTAATTTTCAATTATTCTTTCAGCAAGTTTTTTTGCAATCTCTCTTACTCTTTCATTATTTTCGGTTTTTAAGTAGTAGTAAAGTCCTGCCAGACAATTAGCCATTCCCCTTAATGAATTGATGTTTTCAATCTGGGGTAAGGCAAGATCAAATATGTGTTTTGCTGCACCTTTAATATTTTCGTAGATAAAATCACTTGAAAGAAGAAACCCAATAGCCCATATACATCTACCAAAACAATCATCTCCTCCATCTGTATCAAGAAAGTTCCTATCATAGCCGAGTAAATTATGAAATCTTCCATTTGATTTTTGCATGTAATAAATAAAACTCAGATATATATTTATGAGATTTAAACTTTTCTGGTCTATACACATATTATAATGTTTTGTTACAACCACAAGTCCTCTTGCATTATCATCTATGGTGTAACCTGTTTTTCTATCAGCCATAGAAAATTTAGCATGCTGTATTATTCCAACATCATCTGTAAGTGTTTCAAGATGGGTTAGTTTTATTGGAAGCAATCTATCCTCAAAATAAATAGAAGCACTTTCTCCTCTACTGGAACTGACTCTTGAAAACAAAGTTAAATATTCCCATGCAACTTTTTCCCATGTCATTTTTTGTCCGAGTTTATATGCTTCTCTTTCTATCTGCTTCTTTTTTTCTGGATTTTTCAAGAGATAAAGGACTGTATCACTAATACTTTCAGGGTCCCTGAAATTCACAATTAACCCTCTTTTACCATTTTCAAAAATATCTTTTGCATAAAGATAAGGGGTTGAAATACATGCCTTACCGCATCCGATTGCATAGGACAGAGTTCCACTTGTAATCTGTCCAGGGTTTAGATATGGAGTTATATAAATATCAGTTGCTCCAAGATAATCAAGCAATTCTTCAAGAGTTAAAAATTTATTCACAAATTTTACATTATTAACAATATTCAATCTCTCACATTCTTTAATCAGAAATTCCCTATAACTTTCTCCTTCCTGTTTTACTATATTTGGGTGTGTAGCACCTATTATTAAATATACAACATCAGGAAATTCTTTTAAAATCGATGGAAGAGAATATATTACATATTCAAGTCCTTTTCCCCTGCTTAAAAGTCCAAAAGTTGAAAGGACTATTTTATTATTTAAATTTAATTTTTCTTTAAAATAATTGGTTGGCCTTAAATAAGAAAAAGGGACACCATGATAAATTAATTCTATCTTTCTTTTTGCAATTCCATAAAAATCATTTAAAAGTTCTTTTGCGATATTTGTCATCACAACAATATATGAACTTTTTTCGGATATCTTTCTCACAATTTCTCTCATTTTCTGGGGTGGATTTGGTAGTACTGTATGAAATGTTGTTACACAGGGTTTTTTGAGATGTTCAAGAAATTCAAGAAGATACTCTCCATACTCTCCACCAAATATACCAAATTCATGCTGTATCCCAACAATTTCAATTTCAGATTCGTTTACAAATTCACCTGCTTTTCTGTAATCCTCTATTTCTTCAATAGTAATAATTCTGACAACTTCTTCAGGATAATTATAAGTGTCGTCTTTTCCGTTTAAGGCAATAACTTTTGATGGAATTAAAATATTATAGTTGTCAATATGTCTTAATAAATCATTTGTAAAAGTAGCAATTCCACATGGTTTTGGTATATAAGTTGAAAGAAAACAGATTTTTGGTTTATATATACTATACTCAGTTGGTTTAAAAAATCTCGTTTTTGTTACTATTTCCATTTTTATTCCGAAATTTTTGAAAATTGATTTATATAAGAATTATCGCCTATTGCAGAATTTTTAACTAAACAATTATTTCTGATTATAACAGAATCTCCAATTATAGAATTTTCTATGATACACTCATCTCCAATAAATACATTTCCAAAAATTATGGAGTTTTCAATAATACAATTTTTCCCTATAAATGATTTTTTACCTATAATAACCTTTCCCTTAAATATTGAATTTTCACCAATTATAACATTTTCATCTGCAATCAACTTCCCTTCAACGATTACATTATTTCCAATTAAAACATTATCTTTTTTTTCTATATTTTTTTCTGATTTTTTGTAAAGAAGTTCAATTTTTCCATCAATTAAATCAAAATTCCCTTTTTTATATTTATCAATTGTTCCGACATCAAGCCAGTATCCATAATGAATATATCCATACATATCTTTACCTTTTTGAAGAATTTGAGGGAATGTCTCTTTTTCAACCGAAACTTCTTTATTTTCTGGTATTTCTTCAAGAACTTCTGGTTGAAAAATATAAACACCTGCATTTACTGTATCAGTAATAATTTCTTCTTTTTTTGGTTTTTCAATGAATTTAATTATTTTCATATCATCATCAGTTAAAATTAAACCATAAGATGAAGGGTCTGGAACTTTTATCATCCCTATTGTTATAAATGCATTCTTTTCTTTATGAAAATTTAAGATTTTCTCAAGATTAAAATCTGCAAGGACGTCTCCGTTAAACACAAAAAATGGGTCTTTCCCTTTTAAAAACTTTTCAGCATTCTTTATTCCACCACCTGTCCCAAGTGGTTTTTTTTCATATGATAAATAAACCTTAATTCCCATCTGTTTTCCAATCTCTATTGCTTTTTTAAAATCATCCCCTTTATAACCCACTCCGAGAACAACATCTACTATTCCATAGTTTTTCAATAATTCAAATTGATAACTTATAAAAGGATAATTTACAATTGGTAAAAGCGCTTTTGGTGTTGTTATTGTAAAAGGTCTTAATCTTGTACCGAATCCCCCTAAAAGCAAAAGCGCCTTCATACTTATCTCCTTTTTGATTTTAAAATGAATTTATCATTTGAGAACATATATATATTTTACCCTATTATCTCTTTTTTCGCAAAGAAAAAGACATGAAAATTTGAGAAATGAAAATTGAACAGTATTTTTAAATCTGAACTATATTTTTTATTGTCTTTTCTATCTCTTTATAATCAAATGGTTTTATGAAGATATAATCAGCACCCTCTTCTTTTGCTTTTTTTATATTTTCTTCTTCCGGATGACCTGTGATAACGATAATAACAATATTTTTCAAATTAGGGTCATTTTTTATAATATTTAAAACCTCAAATCCATTAATACCAGGCATAAATATATCAAGTATTAAAATTTCTGGTTTAAAAGAATACAGATATTTTCCAACTTCAAATCCATTATAAGCAGTTATTATTCTGAAATTTGTATTTCTTCTTTCAAGGAATTCTTTTAAAGAATTTGATATATCAACATTATCATCTCCAATTAAAATCTTTACTTCTTTTTCTGTTTCATATCCTAAAAGTTTTCTCTCTTTCATTATCCTTTCTACTTCTTTTTTTAAAATCACCCATCTTCCACCAGGTAATCTAACTCCTTCAATTTTTTTATCTATTATCCATTTATAAACAGTAATTCTGCTCACTCCAATTATTTTTCCAAGTTCTCCTGTTGTATAAAATTTCTTTTCCATATTAAACCACCTCATCAAAAATTGTATAATAAAAATCTTTTTCTTTTTGTTCCTGTTGTTTCTTTATTCTTTTACCATTAATTAAAATATAGGGCAGTGCTTTTCTCAATCTAACCCCTATTTTTTTCAATGTGATTTCTGATTTTATTTTTCCTTCTTTCCTTGCTTCCAAAATCTTTTTTGCTGTTTTTATTCCAACCCCGGGAATGCGAATTAATTGATATAAATCTGCTTTGTTGATTTCTACAGGGAAAAAATCTTTATTCCTTTCAGCCCAGAGAATTTTTGGGTCTCTATTTAAATACAAATTTCCATTTCTGTCAAAAGGAATTTCAGAAGGTAGAAATTTATATTTTCTTATAAGAATATCTGCCTGATACAATCTTACCTGTCTTTTTAAGGAGCAGGGCTTTTTATTTTCAAGAGGTGTTTTTAAAACAGGAATAAATCCGCTATAGTAAACTCTTGAAAGATTATAATTTTTATAAAGATAAAAGGAAAAACTTAATATTTCTCTATCTTTTTCTTCAGAAGAACCAATAATAATCTGTGTTGTAATCCCATTCTTTAAAGGACTTTCTTTGTTTAGGTCTGAAAGTTTTTTTAAGGTTAAAAGTAAATTTTTTGAAAAGTCCTTTTCTTTTGCTATCCTTTTCATATATTCTGAATTAACTGTTTCCATGTTTA
This sequence comes from bacterium, assembly GCA_035371905.1. Classification (NCBI taxonomy): domain Bacteria; species bacterium. The sequence continues at coordinate 8,861 of DAORXQ010000016.1, forward strand.
AAGACAATCTATCAGCATAAATTTTCCCCTTTTTTATTAAATATTCGTCAACTCCCGGTAGAATTTTAAGATGTATGTAATCATTATATTTATATTTTTTTCTTAAAATTTCCACAACTTCTAACATTTTTTCCTGCGTTTCATTATTATCCCCATTTATTGCAGAGGATAGAAAAAGTCCGTTTACAATCCCTTTTCTCCACATAGAATAAAATATATCTGCAAGTTCTCTTACATTAAAACTATACCTTGGACAATCTCTATCTCTTCTATTGGCACAGTAAAGACAGTTAAATTTACAGTTATTTGTAAGAAGAACTTTGAAAAGTTTTACAATCCTATTTCCACATACAGAAGGATATATAAAAGATGTAAACCTTTCTTTTTGATTTATATATTCACTTACTTCAAAAATTCCAAGATTTCCTAAAAAATTTAACTTTTCTTGCATATCCTTAATTTTTATTATACAATTTTTAAGATTTGAGAGAAAGGGAAAATGAACGAGAGAGAAAGATATAAAAAAACTCTATTATTTGAGAAAGTAGATAAAATTCCTTTTTCACCTGGTAGTCCGAGAGAATCAACTTTAAAAAGATGGCATAAAGAAGGGCTTCCTGAAAATGTTAACTGGTTTGAGTATATATGTGAAAAAATAGGAATAAAGATAGAAAAACCAAAAAAAACAAAAATTAATTTATCCTATTCGTTTTTCTTGAATCCTCTATTTGAAGAAAAGGTAATAGAAAAGAAAAATGGACACTTAATTGTACAGACGGAGAAAGGAGAGATTGTAGAAATTGATGAAAAATACGATTTCACATATTTAAGGAGCGCAAAGGATTTTGTGACAAGAAAATGGCACAAATTTCCTGTTGAAAATTTAAGCGATTGGGAGGATATGAAGAAAAGATATAATCCTGAGAGTCCTGAAAGAATAGACCCTGAAATTGATAAAAAAGCAGAAATTTTAAAAGAAAGGGACTGGGTTTTAGGAATATCATTCCATGGACCTTTCTGGCAGTTAAGAGAGTGGTGTGGATTTGAAAATTTATGTATTTTTATGGCAGAAAAGGAGGATTTTGTTCTTGAAATGGCTAATTTCTGGAAAAATTTTGTTTCTGAAATTTTAAAAAAACTAATTTTAAAAGTTCAGTTTGACTATGCTGTTATAAATGAAGATATGGCTTATAAAGAAAAAAGTATGATTTCTCCCTCAATGATTAAGAAATATTTAATGCCCTGCTGGGTTGAATGGACATCTTTATTGAAAAAAAGTGGGTGTGAAGTAGTTATGGTTGATTCAGATGGCTATATTGAAGAGATAATACCCATATGGATAGAAAGTGGAATTAACTGCACAATACCAGTTGAAATTGCTGCAGGAAATGACCCTGTTAAATTCAGAAAAAAATTTGGTAAGAATATGGCTTATGTTGGAGGAATTGATAAAAGAAAAATTGCAAAAGGTGGAGATGTTTTAAAAAAAGAAATGGACAGAATCATACCATTTTTATTTAAAGATGGAGGTTATATACCTTCCTGTGACCATGGTGTTCCTCCTGATATATCTTTTGAAAATTTTATTGAGTATTGTAAGTATCTTGCAAAATATACAGGATACCTTTAAAATTCAAAATTCATTCCATCATTAGCAATTATAACTTCTGTTCCAACCCTTTCACTTATTTGGTCTTTTTTTTCCCATATTTTATTTTTTAGCATTGTCATTCCAAAATGTGTTAGAATTGCTTTTTTTGGTTTTATATTTTTTATTATTTCTTCTGCTTCGGATAAACATAAGTGCTGTATATTTTCTTTTTTTTCATAAAGGACTGTATTGATAATAAGTATTTCACTGTTTTTATAATAATCAATTAATTCAGGGAAAAAAGATGTATCCGGCAAATATGAAATAACAGTATTTTTCAAGTTTATTTTGAATCCGTAAGTATCAACACCATGCCTGAGTTTCACCGGTATTTCAAAATTTAACCCTTTAAGTTTATAATCTTTCTTTTCCTCTAAAATTTCAATCCTTTCAACAAAATCCCTGCAATATAAAAGAATAACAGGGTCGTGATACAGACAATCATATGGAGCAAAAACAACTCCCCTTTTTTTAAATCCACCATCTGTCATCGCTTCAATCATAAGGTTTATTTCGCATGAATGGTCAAGATGTCTGTGAGAAAGAAAAATTCCTTCAAGATTCACAGGATTTAATTTTGGTTTTGACTTCACCGCTCTTAATAAAGTTCCTGGTCCAGGGTCAACAAGAAACTGTATCCCTTCAAGAGAAAACCAGATACCCCCTGAATACCTCAATTGTGAAATCATAACAAATCTTGCACCTGCTGTTCCGAGAAATTTGATAGAATTCATTTAATAAATGACTTTGAACCGAATATTCCGTGGGTAAATATTTGCAATTTTTTTCCTTTATAAGAATTTCTCAATTTCTGTATTGCCTTTGCTTCTATCTGTCTAATCCTTTCCCTCGTTAAATTGAAAATCTGTCCGACTTCTTCAAGAGTTCTTGGATAACCTTCTCCATCAAGTCCAAATCTTAATCTTATTATCAGTTCTTCTCTTTCATCAAGAATTGAGAGTGCTTTTTCTATTTCTTCTTTTAAAAGAGAATGTCTTGTATATGACAATGGATTTGGATTGAATTTGTCTTCTATAAAGTCACCTATAGTTGCTCTTTCTTCATCTCCAATAGGAGAGTCAATAGAAATTGGGTCTGGTCTCATTGATTTTTTTATATTTTTTATTTTTTCTACAGGTAAATTCATTTCCCTTGCTATTTCTTCTTCCGACAGTTCATTTTCTTCTCCAAGTTGTGAATACTTTGCCTCAATTTTTTTTACTTTATTTATTTTTTCTATCATATGAACAGGAATTCTTATAGTAGAAGAATGGTCTGCGATTGCTCTTGTTATTGCCTGTCTTATCCACCATGTTGCATAAGTACTGAACTTAAAACCAGTTTTGTATTTGAATTTCTCCACCGCCTTCATAAGTCCTATATTTCCTTCCTGAATTAAGTCAAGTATAGAAAGTTTTGGATTGCTGTATCTTTTGGCTATATTTATAACAAGTCGCAGATTTGAATTTATCAATTTTTCTCTCAGTTTATTTAATTGCTTTTCATATTTTTCTATTTGTTTTTTTGAAGGATTTGATTTTTTACTTAATTTATTTAATTGTTTTTTTGCTTCTTCTATCCCTTTTGCAATTTCAATTTCTTCTTCATGTGTTAATAAATTATAACTTCCTGCACCTTTAAGATAAGACCTTAATGGATTTCTTGCATCATCTATATCAATCTTTTTTTCTTTTTCCACAAAAAATACATCTTCTTCCTCTTCATCTTCAAGTATGTCAATATTATAATATTCAAGTTCATCAAAAAGTTCATTTATATCCTCTTCATCTGTCATATCCATTGGAAGAATTTCGTTTATATCATCCCATGAAAGATACTTTTTCCTTTTTCCAAGTTCAACTATTTCATTTATTTTATCTTCAATTTTTGTAGCTTCTTTATTTTTAACACTTTTCTTCTTTCTTCCCATATCTCACTCCTTTTTTAATTTATATAACAATTTTTGCATTTCTTTTAAATCATCCTTATAATCAATCCCTTTTTCCAGTTTTTCATTCATTTTTTTCTTGTATGACTCAATTTCTATCAACAATTTTTTCTTTTTTATTTTTTTTAAACAATCATTGAAAATTTTTTCCTTTAACTCCTCTGAAATTTTATTATTATCTTTTATCGCAATAGAGGAAATAAAACTTGCAAGTTCTTCATCGTTACATTCACCCATTAAAAGAGAAGGATTTATTTCAAGTTTTTTATTAATTAATTTTTCACCCGCTGTAATTATTTTCTCTATTTTTTCTGTAAGTTGTCCTTTAAATTCAAAAAGTTTTTCAAAATATTTTTTATCATTTATAACTATTTCTATTAAAAATTTTTCAGCAGAATTTTGATTTTCCTGATTTATTTTTGAGAGAGTTATATATTCCGTTTCAATATCTTTTTCTATCATCGCATCAAGATAACCTTCAAGTATCTCAATCTTTATTTCCATCTTTTCAGAAAGTTTTTTTAAAAATTCATATCTTTCAATTTCATCCGGGACTTTTGAGATAAATTTCAAGGTTTCTTTTATAATTGCAGATTTTTCCTTGGGATTTTTAATGTCATAAATCTGTGAATTTATAGATACTGAGAAATCAACAAAATCCTGTGAATTTTCAATAAAATTTTTGAGTGATTTTATTCCATATTCATCAATAAATTTATCAGGGTCAAAACCTGAAGGAAGCATACAGATTTTAATTTCAAATCCCTTTTTTATTATTGTTTCAAGGTTTCTCAATACCGCTCTTATTCCAGGGTCATCACCATCAAAAAGCAATAAAATTTTATCAGTGAGTTTTTTCATCAAATTTAAATGAAGTTCTGTTATGGTAGTTCCCATAGGAGCAACTGTATTTTGCATTCCTTTTATATGCATTTTCAAAACATCAAAATATCCCTCAACAAAAATAACAAATCCTTTTGATTTTATATTTTCCTTACCCCAGTTTATTCCATACAGACAATTACTTTTATTAAAAACAATATTTTCTCTTATATTTAAATATTTCGGCATAATTTCATCATCTATGGTTCTTCCTCCAAATCCAATAATTTCGTTTTTAATATTATAAATTGGGAAAATTATTCTATTTTTGAATGTGTCTTCTTTTCCTTCTTCATCAAGTAAAGCAGCAAGTAAAAAGTCCTTTTTATTCAATTTTTCTTCTTCCAATTTTTTTATGAGATAATTATTTGAAGGAGCAAAACCAATTGAAAATTTATTAATCTGTTCATCTGTTAAACCTCTCTGATATAAATATTCAAGAGCAATTTTTCCATAAGTAGAAAAAAGAGTTTTATTATATAAATTGGCTGCATATTCATTTGCTTTTAAAATTTTCTTTTTTTCAATACTTTCTTCAATATTTTCTTTTTTTGAAATTTCTATTCCTGCCTTTTTTGCAAGAATATTTAAGGCATCATAAAAAGATATTTTTTCTATATTCATTAAGAATTTCAAGGCATTTCCACCAATCCCGCATCCAAAACAATGAAAAACCTGTTTTTCAGGACTCACAAAAAAAGAAGGTGTTTTTTCGGGATGAAAAGGACACAATGCTTTAAAATTTTTACCCGCTTTCTTCAAATTTATGTATTCAGAAACAATTTCAACTATATCTATTTTTTCAAGTATTTCTTCAACTTCAGAACCTAAAGTTCCACCTTCCATTTTATATGTAGCCCTCCAGAAAAAAAATATTTAAATAGTTATACCCATTAGACAATTAAATTGTCAAGGTTTATAATATAAACTATGTTTAAACTCATCAGATATTTTATACTTATCGGGATAGTTTTTTTTACTGGTTATATTTTTGGGATTAAAGATGTTAAATTTTTAAAAATAATATCCTCTTCAATGGAACCTACCTTAAGTATTGGGGATAAAATAATTTCTGTAAAATCAAATGATATAAAAAGAAAAGATATAGTTGTTTTACTTTCTCCGGAAGGAGAAAAAGAGTTTTTAATTAAAAGAGTTATAGGGCTTCCGGGAGAAAAAATAAAAATTGAAAAGGGTTATGTTTATATAAATGGAGAAAAACTTCAAGAACCTTATATTAAAGAAAGACCTGAATATTTATTTAAAGAAATAGAAATCCCTCCAGGAACTTATTTTTTACTTGGAGACAACAGAAATGAAAGTGAAGACAGTACTACATGGGGACCCGTTGAAAAAAACTTTATTGTTGGAAAAGTTCTTTGTAGATATCATCCTTTCAGAAAATTTAAAATCTTTTAAAATAAAAAAGGCGGACCGGATTTTCTAAGGTCCGCCTTTAAGAATTAAAAATTACTTGACTGCCTTTTTCAATTCGCTTCCTGCTCTGAATACTGGAACCTTCTTCTTTGGAATCTTTATCTCTTCTCCTGTTCTTGGATTTCTTCCTTTTCTTGCTTTTCTTTCCACAACTTTGAATGTTCCGAAGCCAACAAGAGTAACTACATCCCCTTTCTTAAGAGCACCTTTAATTGCATCTAAAACTGCATCAACTGCTGCTGCCGCTTCTTTTTTTGTACAAACAACCTTTGCTACTGCTTCAATCAAATCTCCTTTATTCATACTTTCTCACCTCCTTTCTTTCTTTTTTATTGAATTTACAACACTTTTTAAATTTTGTCAAGAGGAATTTTTTATTTGTCAACAATTTCAAAATTTTCAAATTTCAAAATCCTTGTTATTCATCATTCTTCTTCACTTTTTAATAAGAAAATCAGGTCTATCAATCTTGTTGCACTTTTTTCCATTTCAAGTATTAGATTGTTTACACGGGATACAAAATAATTGTAAGAAAGATAAGCAGGAATTGCTACAACAAGTCCACCTACAGTTGTTACAAGCGCCTCCCAGATTCCTCTTGCAAGTTCTCCAGGATTTACAAGTCCTTCTTTCATTTCAATTACCATAAATGCTTTAATCATTCCTGTTACAGTTCCAAGAAGTCCTAAAAGAGGAGATATTACTGCAATGGTCGCAAGAATTACAAGATATTTTTCAAGTTCTGGAATTTGGTGGTTTGCTGTGTCATCAATCGCTTCTTTTATTTCATCCCTTGTTCTATCAAGTTTTAAAAGACCTGCTTTTATAATATTTGGAACTGGTTTATTTTGATTTTCACATTTTTCAATTGCTTCTCTTATTTTTCTTCTTTTTAAAAGGTCTTCTATATCTTTTATAAATTTCTCACTGTCAATTTGAGAATTTTTTAAGTAAATAAATCTTTCTATTATTATTGCAAGAGTTAAAACACCACATATAAAGATGGGTATCATTATATACCCACCTTTAACAGCAAGTAACCACAGATTCATTTTTTTCCCTTTTTGTCAGAGATATAATACCATCTGAAAAAAAACTTATCAAATTTTAAAAAAAGTGGTAAGATTAAAAAAAAGAAGGAAAATTTATAGAAACTTAAAAAAATATAAGGGGGGTGGAAAATGAAAAAAAATGTTTTAATTTCTGCAATTTCTGTAATAATAGTTTTGGTTTTTATTTCAGGTTGTGGTAAGAAAAAAGAGGAAGAACTTACTCCTTTAAATGCTCCTTTAAAGTATGGAGAAGTAATGAGTAAGACCATGAAAAAGGCAAAGGCAATGGATGGTGTTATTTATTTGAAAAATAAAATTAATACTTTTCAGATTCAGGAAGGAAGATATCCTTATTCTCTTGATGAACTTGTTGAAAAAGGATATATTAAAAAAGAGGAAATGCCAAAACCACCTGAAGGAATGAAGTTTGTTTACAATCCTAAAACAGGAGAAATAACGGTTAAATAAAAGGAGGAAGGTATGGAATTTTATGAAGTTATTAAAACAAGAAGGAGTGTGAGAAACTATAAAAAAGATTCCATTCCCGATGATGTCTTAAAAAGAGTTTTAAATGCAGCAAGAATAGCGCCCAGTGGGAATAATAGACAGCCATGGAAATTTATTATTATAAAGGACCGTAAGATAAAAGAAAAAATGATTGCCCTTTGCGATGGACAGGAATTTGTTGCTGAATCTCCTGTTTTAATAGTTGCCTGTGGTAAAAATATTCATTATAATAGAGGTAGATGGATGGGTGATTACAGTGTTATCGTTGATGTGGCAATTGCTGTTGACCATCTTACACTTGCAGCAAGAGCAGAAGGACTTGGTACATGCTGGATTGGTTCTTTTGACAATGAAGGGATAAAAAAATTTCTTGGAATTCCGGAGGATGTAAATGTTGTCGCTCTGACACCTTTAGGATATCCGGAAAATCCAAATGTTTTTAAAGAAACAAAAAACAGAAAAAGTTTAGAAGAAATAATATGTTATGATAAATGGGAGGAAAAATAGAAAGGAAAAAATTTAAGAAGATAAAATACTTTATTATTCCATTTTTAATAATATTGTTTTTCATTTTCTCTTTCATAGTTTTTAAAATTAATCTGATAAAAAATATAAATCTCACTGAAAAATGGAAGATAAAAGATATAAATTTTTCATCAGGAGAAATAAATTTAAAAGACCTTACCTATAAAGAAACATGGATTTCTGTCAGGATGGACGAAGTGAAATTAAAACCATCCTTTATAAAAAATGCTTTTGCTTTTGAAGGTCCTGGAGAAATCCTGTCTGATTTTGAAAAGAAAAAAGTAAATGTTGAAGGAAAGATAAAAGGAAATGTCGTTAATGGGAATGTAAATATTACAACATCAAGAATTGAAATAGAAGGTATTGGTAATTTAAAATTTTCTGGATTTCTTTCAAACTGGGGAAAGGAAAAATTTGAAGGAGTTATTGAACTCAACGGAGTGAGGGTTAAAGAAATTCTGGAAATGACAAAATACAAAATACCTTTTGACGGTAAAATATATGGAAAGGTTTTTATTGAAAAGGAAAAAGAAAAAATAAAAGAAATCAAATTTAATCTTGATATAAAAGAAATTTCTCAGGCAAACTATCAGAGCCAATTTAATTTATATGTCAAGGGGAAATATTTACCTTTAGAAAAAAAAGGACTGTTAGAAGAGGGTGTTCTTAAAAATGAAAAAGGAGAACAACTTGTATTCAGTGGTTTTATTTCTGAAAATGAGTTTGAATTTATTTTTGATACAAAAGAATTTTCGCTTGATGAATTTTTGAAACTACTTCCTGAAGAAATAATAAAAAAATATAATCTTAAAATGGAGGGTTCTAAATTCTCTTCAAATAAATTTGTGTTAAACTTTTTAAAAAAAAATTTATTTTGACGGAGAATCTCTGTTCATTTCAAAAATTTTTTCTTTCAAAGATATAAAATTTACAAATCTTAAATTTAAAACACCTGAGAATTTTTTTTCCTGTGAAAATATGAATTATGGAAAACTTATAATTGAAAACATTAATGGTAAATTTAATAAAGATTTAGAGGGAGATATAAAATTTTCTTTTTATAAAGGGAAAGGGAACATTGATATTAAAAATAAAGATTTTTCTTATATAAATGGTAAACTTTTTATTGAAAATTTAAACTTAAAAAAACTTGCTTATTCTTTTAATGAAAAAATTGTATTTGAAGGGTTAATGAATATCAATGGAGAATTTAATATAGGCAAAGGAAAATTTGAAATTGATGTAACTTTTAATTCAGTGAAAAAAAGAGGTATTAAACAATTTATGAATTTTGGAGCAATTGAACTCATTGCCTCTTTAAGTGGAGGTAATCCAATCAGAATGGCTGGAAGTTCAAACTTTTATTATAAAGATATAAAGGGAAGGATTTCAATAAAGGATAATCGTTTTACAATTGAAGGACTTCTTGGAGAAAAAAACGGGAATCAGTATTTAATTACAAAACCTTTTTTACTTCCAGGAATTAATATCCTTATAAATAAAAAAAGCAATACAATAGAAATTCATGAACTTATAAACAGAGTCAACCTTGCAATAGAAAGAATAAGAGAAAAAGATTGATTTATGAGTATTTAATTTCGTCTGGTATCTTTGCAATTTTTGGTGCTTTTCTTTTAAATTCAGTTTTTTTGACCTTTTCAATAACTTTATTTATAATTTCAGGACTTAAATTTTTAATCTGACCTGTAATTTCCTCAACCTTCATATTTTTTTCAACATAATAGTAAAGAATTATATCTGCATCCTGATAAGTAAAACCGAGTTCTTCTTCATCTGTCTGTCCTTCCCACAATTCAGCACTTGGCTTTTTTTTCAATATTTCTTCTGGAATTCCGAGAAATTGAGCGAGTTGATAAATTTCTGTTTTAAAAAGGTCTCCGAGTGGATTTATAAGCCATGCAAGGTCTCCAAAAAGAGTTCCATAACCAAGATATATTTCACTTTTATTACTTGACCCGACAACGATACCATCAAAATGGGAAGATAAATCGTAAAGTATGCTCATTCTTTCTCTTGAAATTTTGTTTCCTATTCTTATTCTGTCTGCCTGAGGGAAATTTTTGAAATAATAGTCAATCTGAGGTGTTACATTAAATCGTAAATATCTTATTCCAAGAGTTCTTCCCACCATATAGGCATGGTCAACAGAAATTTTTGGTGTATTTTTGTAGGGTAAAATTATTCCATAGGTATTATTTCTTCCAAAAGCCATTTTACACAAATATCCCACAACAGTAGAATCAACTCCACCAGACATGCCAAAAACTGCTACTCCCTTATTTGCTTTTTTAAATTCATCTCTTAAAAATTCAACAAGAAAATCCCTCACTCTTTCAGGATTAATTTTAAGTATTTCTTTCATAATTCGCCTCCTTTTTCTGAATAATTTCCGGTTATCCAGAAGTTGTTTTTTTAGCCCCAACGGGATTCGAACCCGTACCTGATGGCTGAGAACCACCTGTCCTTACCATTAGACGATGGGGCCATATAATCTAATTCCATATAATCTAATTATGGTATAATACAATTAAATGAGCCAAAAGTCAATATATAATGAGGTTGTTGGAGTTATTCATGTGCATTTTCCTAAAAGAAGAGTAAAAGAATATATTAAAATAATTTCAGAAGATGGGAAAAAAGCAAAACTTGATTTTATTATTCTTACCTCTCACACTCCTTTAAAGGGAAAAGAAAAATATAAGGAATTATTTGAAATTGATGGATACTATAATGATATTCTAATTATTCATGCTGAAGAGGTGGATGAAAAGAAAAAAAACCATTTTATACTTATTGGGAATAAAAAATGGACAAAAGAAGAAGAAATTGAAAATGTCCTTAAAGAAAATGAAAAATTCATAAAACTAATTGTTCATCCTTATGGAAAACATCGTCTTTTTTTTGTTAAAAAGGATTATAAATGGGAAAAATGGGACTCTGTTTTTCATGGAATTGAAATATGGTCATCTCTTTTTGATTGGGCAGATAAAACAAGAATTTACAATATTCCTTTAAGATACTTAAATTTCCCTTTTAATATTGATGTTCCTGCTGAAAAAATTTTAAAAAAATGGGATGAATTAAATATGAAAAAGAAAACTTCTGGTTTTGCAGGTCTTGATATTCATTCTTTACCTTTTTATTTTAAAATTCTTGATTTCAAAAAAAATTTTTCATATAAAAATGTTTTCAGAACACTGAGAAACCACATATATTTAAGAGAAAAACTTTCTGGAAATTTAGAGGAAGATAAGGTAAAAATATTAACTTCAATAAAGAATGGTAATTTATTTTTTGCTAATGATTACATACAGAATAGTTCCAACTTTTATTTTGGTGAAAAAGATGGAAAGTATATATGCGGAGAAGAAGGAAAAGTCAATGATATAATATTGATAAAAAATCCTGTTAAAGCAAAGACAAAATTGATAAGAAATGGTAAAGTAATTATGGAAGGGATAATTGAAAGAGAAGAGATTAAGATTGAAAAAGAAGGAAATTATAGAGTTGAAGTTTTTCTTGATAACAGAAACTGGATTTTTTCAAACAACATATATATAACACCGGCCTCATCCCACCTTTAAGGTGGGAAGGTGGAATTGTTGATAATCAAGGGTTTTGAATGCCGTTTTTTAAAAATTAAGAAAAGATGATATAATATATAAAATTTATGGTCTAATAGGAGTGAAAAATGGGAAAGAAAAAATATAAAGATACTGTTTGCAGGAAATGGCTTACAAAAGAAACAAAAAATGTAGTGGAAAAAGATGGAAAGATATATTATTTCTGCAGTCCTTCCTGTAAAGAAAAATTTGAAAAAGACCCTGAAAAATATTTAAAACTTGTTGGATAATGAAGATTAAAATAAATGATTTGATTGTACTTGACATTGAAACAACAGGACTTAATCCTGATAAAGATAGAATTTGTGAAGTTTCTTTTTTAAAAATAAAAAAAGATAATCTAATTGAAAATTTTACCACTTTGATAAATCCAGAAATAAAAATACCTGAAAGTGTTTCCTTAATAAGTGGAATAAAGGATGTAGATGTTGAAAATGCTCCTAAATTTAAAGAAATTGTTGAAAAAATTAGAAATTTTATAAATGGAGAAATTTTATTATGTCATAATGCAAGTTTTGATATATCATTTTTAAAAAAGGAATTTGAAAGAGTAGGATATCAATTTCCAGAAGTAAAGATTATTGATACATATTTAATCGCAAAGAATTTTTTTTCCTTCAGAAAAAATTCCCTTCATTATCTTTCACAATTTTATAAGTTAAAAAGAATATCAGAGCATAGAGCAGAAGATGATGCAAAAGCAACATTTGAAATTTTTAAAATTTTTTGTAGAGAAATTGAGAAAAGATACAGGCCCAATTCATTAAATTTACTTTTTCTGTTCAGATATCAGAAAAAATTTTTTTACAGAAGAATAATATTTGACATAAATCAGATTGAGAATAAAATATATCCTGATAGAATTATTTTAGAAGATATTTTAAAAGCGTTGAGTGAAAAAAAAGAGATTTTAATAAGGTATATGAATTTTAAAAAAGAAATTACAGAAAGGAAAATTTTACCTCTTGAAATTATAGATGAAAATGGAGTAAAATATTTGAAAGCATTCTGTCAGTTGAAAAAAGAAGAAAGAAAATTTAGAATTGACAGAATAAAAAAAATTATGTAAAATAATAAAAGTTAAAGGAGGATTTTAGGGAAGGAGTTTTTAAATTCCAATCCGTAAAATCTAAAAAAAATTACCCCGGAGATTTAAAATTATTTTAAATTTTCTGGGATGAGAAAGGAGGGAAGAAAGAGTGGCAAAAGAAAAAGGAAAAGTAAAATGGTTTAATAACAAGAAGGGGTTCGGCTTCATTGAGAGAGAGAATGGAGAAGATGTATTTGTCCATTACAGTTCAATTGTAGGTCAGGGTTATAAAACCCTTAATGAAGGTGATGCAGTTGAATTTGAAGTTGTAAAAAGAGATAAAGGTCTTCAGGCAGTTAATGTTGTGAAAATATAATATAAAAAGAGTCCTGAATGTTGAAGAAACATATCTTTTTATATCTTCTCCTGACATTGATTGGGATAGGGGAAACCGGTAAAGATTATCTAAAACTTGCAATTACATCTTCACAGAATGGCTTTTATGAGTTGTCAAATAAGTATATAGAAGATTATATTGCAGGTGGAAATCAAGATTATGTTGATTATGTCTATCTCCTTTATGGCTATAATCTCCTTAAACTTGAAAAATATCATCAGGCAATAGAAAAACTTGAGACAGTAATAAAAAGGTTTCCCCTATCTCAATATCTTAAAAATGCATATGAGTTTTTAATTCCCGCCTATTTAAAGACAGAAGATGTTGATTCAAGCATAAATTCATACATAGAGTATAAAAATAAATTTGGACCTGATGAGAAAATTGAAAAACAGATATCTGAAAAAATAATTGAAAAGGGAATAAACCTCTTTAAAAACAAAAATATTCAAGAAGCAAGAACCTATTTTTCTTTAATCTTAAATGAATTTAAAGATGTAGATTTAACTTTATGGGCAAATTACTATCTTGGACTCTGTGAATTTGAATCAGGCAATTTTATAAAAGCAAAAGATTATTTTGAAAAAGTGATTATTTCAGGGAAGGGAGATATTGTTTCTGATAGTAAACTTAAAACAGGTGATTGTTATTTTAATCTTGAGAAATATGAAGAAGCGGAAAATTATTATAAAAAACTATTGGAAGAAAATTCAATTTTTTCGCAATGGGCAAAATTTCAGATTGCAATGATAGAGAAAAAAAGGGGAAATCTTTCAAAATCAATTGAGATTTTAAATAATATTGAACTTAAAGATGATTCAAATTTAATATTTAATGTTTTAAATGAAAAGGCAAATATCTATATTTTACTTGAAAAATGGGAAAAAGCAGAAGAAACCTTAAATTTACTCATTAATAAATTTCCAGAAAGAAAAGAAATTCCTGAAATATATTTTAAAATAGGTATTATAAACTTCAATAAAAAGGATTTTGATAAGAGTATTTTTTATTTTAAAAAAGCAATAGAACTTGCAAATAAGAATTCAGTTAAAGAAAAAGGACTTTTTTTTGCAGGTTATGTGAATTATCTTAAAGGTAATTTCAATGATTGTCTTAATTTCTGGGAAAATTTGATAAAAGAATATCCTGAAAGTCCATTTATTTTACAGATTTCATATCTTAAAGGTAAAAAATTTTACCAGGATAATAATTTAAAAGAGGCGGAAAAAAATTTTAAAGAGATAGTGGAAAAAAATAACAATCCTTATTATGAAGAAGGTCTAACATATCTAATAGAAGTTCTTATAAAAGAAAAAAAATTTGAAGAAGGTGAAATTTATATAAAAAAATTTCTTGAAAATAAATATGATAACTATATTGAATTTTTGCTCGGTAAAATTTATTACTTGAAAGAAGAATACACAAAAGCGAAAGATATTTTTGAAAATTTAAAAATAGATAGTCCTGTTATTAAAGCAGAAATGAATTTTTATCTTGGTAAAATCTATCAGAAACAGGGAAATATTGAAAAGGCAAAAGAGAAATTTATAGAAGTAATAAGTTTATATCCTCAATTTAAAGAATGGAAAGAAAAATCAGAAAAGTCATTGAAAGAATTAAAGAAATAGTTCTAACTTTAATTTTTCTCTTTCCTCTGTTTACATATTCTCAGAATATAGACATTTATGAAGAAATTGAAGGGAAAGACCTTACAGAGAAAAAAACAAAGATATTTTATATTATGCCTTCAATTACAGATATAAATTTTCCACAAATACCTGAAGTTAAAATAGAAGAAGAAACAAAAGTAGAAACAGAAATAACAGAAACAAAGGAAATAATTGAAGAAAAAAAGATAGAAGCAGAGAAGGGAAAAAAGAAATGGTTTTTTAATGGTAAATCTGGAAATTTTGTAACAAGGGGTTTTGATATTGTTTACAATGATGAAAAAATGAATTTCGGTATTTCAAACTTTTATACTGAAAATTACAGAAAAAACAGCGGTTTTTTCTACACAAGATTCTATTTATCTTCATCCCCTAATCTTTTCAATCTTGATTTTATAACAGGGCAGATGGAACTTCCGGGACCTGTTAAAAACCCTTTTGAAGATAAAAGGGAATTTTTTTATTTAAACTGGGATTTTAAAAAGAGATTTTCTTATTTTAATTTTGGATTTTCCCATAAATTTTATGCTATTGATGAAGAAATTTCTCATTTTTTAGGTTTTAATATGGAAAAAGATTTTAAAAGTTTTAAATTGAATACAGAAATTGAAGAAGATATATTTGATAATGAAAGTGTTTTTTCCATTACAGAATATATAATTTTTGAGAAAGAAAATTTTTTAATTAAACCTGGTTTAAAATTTATTGAAGGAAGTGGGTTGAGATTTTTACCTTCTTTTTTATTTAAAATAAATGAAAATTTTTCAGTTTTTTTAAGTTCTGATTTTGAAATTCCAGATTTATGGAAAGATGTAATTATGGAAAACTGGAAAGAAATAAAAAAAGAAAAAGTTTTACCAGAAGAAATATATAAAGGTGGAGTAAAGTTTCAATTTAAAGATACAGAATTTGAAATTTCTCATTCATATAACAAAAAGTATTTATGGGAAGATATTGCTAACAATAATCTTTACCAGCCTTTTAGAGAAAAATTTGAAAAGACAGGTTTTTTATTGAATTCAAAAATACCACTTAAAGATAACTTAAATCTGTTTCTTGAAATAGAAAAGGATATTTTTGACAAAAAGATTTCTTTTCTTCCTGAATATAAACATAATGCAGGTATAGAATTTAAGAATGAAAAAATAAATTTTAAAATATGGAATTCTTTTACTGGTGAAAGACATTTTATTAAAGAAGATTTAAAAAGTTTTTCCACATTAAATTTTGAAATTACTTATAGAACTAAATTTGAAATTGGTTTTGGTATTTATAATATACTTAATGAAGAATATGAAATTGCTCCGGATTATCCAGGGGAAGGAAGAAAGTTTCTCATTTATTTTAAATTTTGAAAATAATAAGTAAAAAACTTGACAAAATTAAAAATATAAGGTAAAAATAAACTTGACAAGATTAAAAAGATAGTGTACATTAAGAATAGATGCTGCAGAAAATTAAAATGTTATTAAAAAAGAAAGGAGGTGAAAAAAGATGAAAAGGAAAGGGTTTACATTAATTGAATTGCTGGTAGTAATTGCTATCATAGCGATTCTTGCAGCGATGTTACTGCCAGCACTTGCAAGAGCAAGAGAACAGGCAAGAAGAGGTGTATGTGTGAGTAATTTAAAACAACTTGGACTTGCTTTACATATGTATGCTCAGGATTATGATGAGAGATTTCCAACAAACATTGATAAAAATGCACCAACAGGTCATGATGTGGCTGTTTCTTTACAACTTCTTACAGGTCAGTTAAATGAATCAGATGCCCTAAAGGAAGGAGTTGTTTATGTGAAAGACCCTGGTGTATTTGTATGTCCATCTTCAGCAGAAACAAAATCAGACACAGGATTAATATGCCAGAGAACTTGTTCCTATGTTTATGCTTTGCCTTTACATGAACAAACAGCACAGGAAACAGCAATTATGGCAGATAGATGGGCAAGGTCTCTTTCAACAGCAAACTCTGCTCTTTATGCTATAGAAAGTACAACTTATGACCTTGAAACACAGGATAATCATGGAACAGAAGGAATTAATGTTTTATATGTAAGCGGTAATGTAAAATGGGTTGCTTCTTATAAGAAAAGTGGAAATTATTATTTACCAACATCTGAATTACCTAACTGTACAAATGGTTCAACAACTGCTTTGAGAATACCGAGACCATAAAATGAAAAATTATTGTTTTGAAAATTTGGAAGAAAGGAGGTGAAAAAAAATGAGAAAAAGAGGATTTACATTGATTGAATTGCTGGTAGTAGTTGCTATCATAGCGATTCTTGCAGCGATGCTTTTACCAGCACTTGCACGTGCTCGTGAGACAGCAAGAAGAGGTGTATGTGTGAGTAATTTAAAACAGATAGGGCTTGCTCTTAAAATGTATGCCCAGGATTATGATGAAAATTTTCCAGATGTAAGTGGTGCTGCTGCTCCTCCTGGGCAAACTGGTGAAGACGGTAATGTGATTATGGCTTTTAATAAATTACTCGGATATACAAATTCTACTGTGGGAAACTGGCAAAATATAAGACCATGTCCAAACTATTTGAAAGACCCTGGTATTTTTATATGTCCGAGCCAGAAAAATGATGGAAAATCACAAAATGTAAGAATAACAAAAAAAGAAGAATGTTCCTATGCCTATGCAATGGATTCTGGTTGGAGCTATCCTTTGAATGAACAAACACAGGATGATAGTGTAATTGTTGTTGATAAGCAGACATTAGCAGCGATTTTATCTCTTGGTAATAAGATGTGGAATACTACAAATGTTGCTATTGCTTTAAAATTATCTCCTGATAATAACCATTCAACTGCAGGAGTAAATGCTTTATTTGTTGGAGGTGCTGTAAACTGGATTCCTTCTGTTAAACAAGGGACTGATTATTATATACCTTCTTCAGGTGATTATAAAGGAATACCGAACTGGATGAATATAAGGAATCCATAAAAACTTGACAAACAGGAGGAAGTATGGTAAAATTAAAAATAAAGAAAGGAGGTGAAAAAAGATGAGAAAAAAAGGATTTACATTAATTGAATTGCTGGTGGTTATAGCGATCATAGCGATTCTCGCAGCGATGTTACTGCCAGCACTTGCAAGAGCAAGGGAACAGGCAAGAAGGAGTGTATGTATAAGTAACTTAAAACAGATTGGTCTTGCATTAAGAATGTATAGCCAGGACTACAGAGAATTCTTCCCGATTACATCAGCAACAACTCTTCAGACAGCAGTTGGATGCCTTGGACTACTCTATCCAAACTATGTTTCAGCACAGAAAACATTTATATGCCCATCTGACATTTCCCACAGAACAGTTGACCTTGCAGGTTCTGAAATTACCCAGGGGATAAGCACACAGTTAAGAGATACAACAGGAGATACAGATGGAGCAGGTCTTTCTTATGCATATGCTTTATGGTGCCATGAGAATGTTGATATAGATACAGTTCTTGTGGTTGATAAGGCAGTTTATATTACAGATTATCAGGGAGGAACATATACAGCAGGAACACCTTGGAGTTTAACAGCATTGCAAAGTGGAGCAACTTCAACAAGTGGTGGAGCAAGTGCTGTTCCTGTTGGACTTCTCAACCACAAGAACGATGGAGTTAATGCCTGCTACATAGATGGGCATGTAAGATGGATACCAGTAGGAAAAGTTGAAGAACTGTTCCCAAATTACAACAATGCTGACAATTCTCAGGCAAAAGTAAGAAATCCATTATAATCTGAAAAGAGGAAGCCCCCGCTTTTAAAGCGGGGGCTTTTTTATTTTTATATAACATTTATCAGAATTTTCAATTCATTTTTTCTGTTGTAATATAATCCTTAAATTAATTTTTGCTGGTTCAAAATCTGGCTTTATTTTTAAAATTTTTTTAAGTATTTCTATTGATTTTTCTTTTTCTCCTATCTCATTTAAAGAAATTGCATAATCGTTTAAAATTTCAATATTTTTTTTTGTTTTTTCTGGCTCTAATTCAAAAACTCTTTCAAAATAAAAAATTGCTTCATTATGTTTGTTCAATCTCTGGCATGCTCTTGCTAAATTTAATATTATTAAAAAATCATTTTTATTAAATTTATATGCATTTAAGAAACAATATA
Organism: bacterium; assembly: GCA_035371905.1. Lineage (NCBI taxonomy): Bacteria > bacterium. Next base: position 27,718 of record DAORXQ010000016.1, read on the forward strand.
AAGATTTATCAAATTGCCCTTCTTTAAAATAACAAATGCCAAGTTTATTCCAGTAAATACTTTCTTTTGGGTCAAGTTCAATTGCTTTTATAAAAATTTTTTCTGCTAAATCATAATTACCTTTATCAAGATAAATTTTACCAAGAAGATATAGGGTAGGAGAAGAATATGGATTTATTTGTACTGCCTTGTTTAAAAAGTTTAGACAATTTTCAGTATCTCCTTTTCTTTCATATATTAGTCCAAGACCTGTTAAAGCATCAAAGTTAAAAGGGTCAATCTCAAGTGTTTTAATATAATATTTCATTGCTTCTTCATAATTACCCAGCATAAAATAACTTTTACTTATTCCAAGGGTTGCTTTTGAAAGTTCTCTTTTTGAATTTGCAAATTGTTTTTCCAGTTTTTTAAACTGAATAAGTGCTTTTTCATATTTATATTTCATAAGCAGTTCAACTCCATAATTGTGAATAAGTTTTTTTGAGTAAGGGAAATATTTTAATGATTTTTCATAAAAACTTATCGGGTCCAGCCAGTCATAATTTCTTAAAA
>DAORXQ010000017.1:0-146 GCA_035371905.1 bacterium
GCTGCTGTGGCTCAGGGGTAGAGCACGTCCTTGGTAAGGACGGGGTCATGGGTTCAAATCCCATCAGCAGCTGAATGGGTTTTAATAATTCAAAAAACCTAAAAAGGAGGAGATAAATGGCGAAGGAGAAATTTATAAGGACGAAG
>DAORXQ010000017.1:246-26687 GCA_035371905.1 bacterium
AGAGAAGGAGGGAAGACAGTAGGTGCTGGTGCTGTTACTGAAATAATTGAATAAAGGAGTAAAATGAGAGAAATAGTTTCTTTGGTTTGTTCGGAATGTAAAAATAGAAACTATTATACAACTAAAAATAAAAAAGTTAAGAAGGATAAATTACAGTTGAGTAAGTATTGTCCCAACTGTAAAAAACATACTTTACATACAGAAGGTAAGTAAAAAATTTTGTGAACTTGACAGAAATAAAAATTAGAAGTATAATATTTTTTTGCAAAATTTATTTTTAAAAATTTAAACAATAAAGTGATTGGGAAAATAGGCCTGTAGCTCTAATTGGGAGAGCGGCGGACTCCAAATCCGTAGGTTGGAGGTTCGAGTCCTCCCAGGCCTGCTTGACAGGAATTTTTATGAAAGATAAAATAAAAAATTATTTATTTGAAATTAGGTCAGAATTGAAAAAAGTTACCTGGCCTGAAAAAAAAATTTTAAGGTTATCAACAGTGATAATAGTTTTTCTTATGGTTATTATGGCGCTTTATTTTGGAATAGTGGACTTAATTTTTTCAAAAGTTGTCAGTTTAATAATAAGGTGAAAAAATGAGTAAATGGTATATTTTACATGTTAGAACAGGGCAGGAAAAGAGAATAAAGAAACTTCTTGAGAATAGGGTTAATGACGACAAAAAAAGAATAAATCAGATTGTTATTCCAGAAGAAGAAGTCCTTGAAGTTGAAAAGGGAGAGAAAAAAGCAAAAAGTAGAAGGTTCTGGCAAGGATATATGCTTATTGAACTTGATGATGATTCAAATAATGAAATTGTCTGGCATAAAATAAAAACAACACCAGGAGTTTTTGGATTTCTTGGAGCAGGAGAGACCCCTGTTCCTTTAAAAGAAGAAGAGGTAGAAGAAATACAAAAGGAAATAGATGAGAGAAAGGCAAAACCATTACCGAAGGTTGAATTTAAAGTAAAAGATAGAATTGAGATTATAGATGGCCCTTTTGTAGGGTATACAGGAATTGTTGAAGAGGTTTATCCTGAGAGAGAACGTTTAAAAGTAAGTGTATCAATTTTTGGAAGAGCAACATCTCTTGAACTAAATTTCTGGCAGGTTGAAAAAATTACATAAATCTATAAAGGAGTAATAAAATGCCAGCAGAAAAAAAAGTAAAGGCAATAGTTAAATTGCAGATACCAGCAGGACAGGCAACTCCTGCTCCTCCTGTTGGACCTGCACTTGGTCAGCATGGCGTAAATATTATGGAGTTCTGTAAACAATTTAATAATGTTACGAAGGGAAAAGAAGGAACAACAATCCCTGTTGTTTTGACTGTTTATGAAGATAGAAGTTTTACATTTATAGTTAAAACACCTCCAACTTCAGAATTAATAAAAAAGGCAATTAAGATAGTCAAAGGTTCTTCTATTCCCAACAGGGAAAAAGTTGGCAGGATAACAAGAAAACAGATTGAAGAAATAGCAAAAATTAAATTACCAGATTTAAACACAAAGGATTTACAGAAGGCAGTAAAAATAATAGAAGGTTCCTGTAAAAGTATGGGAGTAGAAATTGTTGATTAAAAGGAGAAACTATGTCAAAAAGATACTCTGCTTTACTTGAAAAGGTTGACAGAACAAAATTATACGATATTGATGAGGCAATAGAAGTTTTAAAAGGTCTTCATTCAGCCGAATTTGATGAAAGCGTTGACCTTGCAATTAAACTTGGAGTTGACCCTAAGAAACTTCAGCAGCCAGTTAGAGGTTCAGTAATATTACCAAATGGAACAGGAAAAGAAATAAAAGTTCTCGTATTTGCAAGTGGAGAAAATCTCAAAAAAGCACTTGATTCCGGTGCTGATTATGCAGGTGGTAGTGAAATTGCTGAAAAGATAAAAAATGGATGGCTTGATTTTGATTATGTTATTGCTACGCCTGATATGATGAAGGTTGTTGCACCTCTTGGTAAAATTCTTGGTCCAAGAGGTTTAATGCCAAATCCTAAAACAGGCACAGTTACAGATAATATTGAAAATGCAGTTAAAGAAGCAAAAAAAGGTAAAGTTGATTTTAAAATGGATAAAGATGGAAATATACATTTTTCTGTAGGTAAAATTTCTTTTCCATCCGATAAACTTAAAGAAAACATAATTTCTGCAATTCTTGCTGTATTGAGTGTAAAACCACAGGGTGTAAAAGGAAGTTATATTAAATCAATACACCTTTCTCTTACAATGTCCCCTTCTGTAAAACTTAATGCTAATAAAATAATACAGGAATTAAAGGGAGTTTAAAATGAAAAAATGGACAAAAAAGAGAAAAGAGGAGGTTGTGAAAAAGTTGACAGAAGAATTTAAAAATAGTAAAATTAATATTTTAGGCAGCTTTTCAAACTTAACGGTTTCAGAGATGCAAAAGATAAGGGATTCTATTAAGGAATTTGGTGGTAATGTTATGGTTGTAAAAAACAATTTGATTGATATAGTTTTTCAGAACTTAAGCAAAGATGAAGTTTGCAAATTTATCAGTGGTCCAAGTTTTGTTATCTGGAGCAGTAAAGAAAATGAGATTGAAATTATAAAATCAGTTTTAAATTTTCAAAAAGACACAGGGAAAATAGAAATAAAAGGTGGTTTATTGAATGGCGAAGTAATAGAAAAAGATAAAATTGACCAAATTGGAAAACTGCCAGGTAAAAAAGAATTACAGGGTATGGTAATTACTATGATAAAAATGCCAACAGTAAGATTGGTAAATTCAATTAAAAGTCCAATGACAAAGTTAATAAATGTTTTAAATCAAATTAAAAGTAAAAAGGAGAGTTGAAATGGAAAATGTAGAAAAAAATGTTATTGATGAAATAGTAGAAAAAATTGAAAAACTTTCAGTTCTGGAAGTTGCTGAACTTGCAAAAAAACTTGAAGAAAAGTTTGGTGTAAGTGGGATGGTTGCTCCTGTTGGTGTTATCAGTGCTTCTGCACAACCTGCTGCAACTTCTGCTCCTGCAGAGGAAAAGACAACATTTGATGTAATACTTAAAAATGCTGGTTCAAACAAAATTCAGACAATAAAAGAAGTAAGAGCAATTACAAATCTTGGTTTGAAAGAAGCAAAGGATTTAGTAGAATCATTGCCAAAACCAATAAAAGAGAAAGTTAGTAAGGAAGAAGCGGAAGAAATAAAGAAAAAGTTTGATGCTATTGGAGCAGAAGTTGAAATAAAATAAACTTATTTTTTGAAAAAGGGGAAAAAAACATTTGATATTTTTATTTTTGATTTTTAATTTTAAAAAGGAGTAAAAATGGAATTAGTTGAAATTCCAGATTTGTTGAGTATCCAGAAAAAATCTTATGAAGAATTTTTGCAGAAGGATGTTCCTCCTGAAAAAAGAAAAATAAAGGGGTTGGAGGAAGTTTTCAGAAAAGTTTTTCCTGTTGAAAGTGAAGATGGATTATTAAAACTTGAATATATTTCCTATTCAATTGAAGACCCTTCAAATACTATTGAAGAATGCATAGAAGAAAAATTAACATATGAAGGTAAATTAAAAGTTAAATTTCGTCTTTTAATAAATAGAAAAACAGAAGGAGGCAGTTTCCATAATGTAGGTATAAAAGAACAGGTTGTTTATGTTGGTGGCATACCTTTAATGACAGAAAGTGGAAGTTTTGTAATAAATGGAATTGAAAGAGTTATTGTTAATCAACTTTTAAGATGTCCTGGAGTTTATTTTAAAGAAGAGGAAGTAATTCTCCAGAAAACATTATATTCAGCAAAAATTTATCCTTCAAGAGGTTTATGGATTGAAATCCATGTAGACCAGCATGACACTCTTTGGGTTTTGATAGGTAAAAAAAAGGTCCTTGCAACAACTTTTTTGAAAGCAATGGGGCTGACAGAAGAAGAAATTATAAAAGAGATATGCGGAGAACAATATAGAAGTATTGAAGAATTACCTGAAAAGTCCGTATTAAAAATAACTTTTTTGAAGGATAACACAAAGGATAAAGAGGATGCTTTAAAAAATATATATACTGAATTAAGACCGGGATACCCACCAATAATAAAAGAAGCAGAAAAATTCTTTAATTCATTATTTTTTACAAATGAGACATATGACCTTTCAGAAGCAGGTAGAAGTCAGATAAATAAAAAACTTGGGATTAATCTGAAAGAAAGACATTTAACAGGGCTTGATATTTTAAAAACAATAAAATACCTTTTAAATCTTTATGAAAAAAACGAAGGAGATACAGACGATATAGATCATCTGGGAAATAAAAGAGTAAGAGCATCCGCAGAAATTATTAAGGAACATGTTTATGAAGGACTTGTTCGTCTTGCAAGGTACTGTAAGGAGAAAATGGCACTTGTTGATAAAAGTAAAATTGAAGATATTTCCCCTCAGGAATTGATAAATCATAGATTTTTCGTAAATGTTGTAAATGATTTCTTTGCAAGAAATCAATTATCTCAGTTTCTTGATAAAACAAATCCACTTGCAGAAATAACTCATAAAAGAAGAATTACAGCAGTTGGAGAAGGTGGAGTTAAGGAAAGAAAAAGAGCAGGATTTGAAGTAAGAGATGTCCATTATACTCATTTTGGGAAAATATGTCCCATAGAAACACCTGAAGGAGCTAATATTGGCTTGATAAATTCTTTAACTGTTTATGCAAAAATAGATGAACTCGGATTTTTAAGGTCCCCTTATTTTAAAGTTAAGAATGGATATGTTAAAAGAGATAAAGTTGAATATTTAAGTGCAGATGAAGAAGAAAAGTATAATATTGCTCCTTCTGATATACCTTATGATGAAAAAACAGGACTTATTTCTCCTGAAACTGTTATTGTTCGCGGTAAAGAAGGTAATTTTATAGAAGTTAAAAGAGAGGAAATTGATTATATAGGTGTTTCGCCTGTTCAGATAGTTGGTGTGAGTGCTTCTTTAATTCCTTTCCTTGAGCATGACGATTCAAACAGAGCATTGATGGGTTCAAATATGCAGAGACAGTCAGTTCCGCCCATTAAACCTGAACCACCAATTGTAAAAACAGGAATGGAAAAGTATGTTGTAAGAGATTGTGGTGCAGTTATTAAGGCAAAAAACCCTGGAATTGTTGAATATGTTGATGCAGAGAAAATTATTGTGAAAAGAGACAATCCCGGGTTATTCCCCTGGGAAGAAAAAGATGTTTATTATCTGAAAAAGTTTAAGAAAACAAATCAGGATACTTGTTTTCATCAGAGACCTGTAGTTAATGTTGGAGATGTAGTTAAAGAAAATGATATTCTTACAGATGGTTTTGCAATTTCAAAAACTGGAGAACTTTCTCTTGGGAAAAATGTTCTTGTTGCTTTTATGCCCTGGCATGGCTATAATTATGAGGATGCTATATTATTAAGTGAAAGATTGGTTAAAGATGATGTTTTTACCACAATACACATTAAAGAATTTGAAGTTGAAGCAAGAGATACAGAACTCGGTCCTGAAGAAATTACATCAGACCTACCGAATGTTCCAGAAGAGCAACTTGTAAATCTTGATGAAGAAGGGATAGTTAAAATAGGAACTGAAGTTGAACCTGATGATATACTTGTTGGTAAAGTCACGCCAAGAGGAGAGTCAGAATTAACTCCTGAAGAAAAACTTTTAAGAGTAATTTTTGGAGAAAAGTCAAAAAATGTTTTAAATACTTCTGAAAGAGTTCCACCCGGAGTAAAAGGAGTTGTTATAAATGTCAGAAAATATAAAAGGAGAGAAGATGTTTCGGAAGAAGAAATAGAGAAAGAAGTAAAACAGATGTTGAAATCTTTTAAGGAAAAAGAAAAAATTGTTAAGGATATTATAACAGAAGAGATAAAAAAATTCCTCAGCAGTAAAAATTTAAAAATTAAAGTGACATCAGGAGTATCTGGATGGGAAAAGTTAATTAATAAAGTTCCAGACAATATAAGAGAAGATTTGATAAAAATAATAGAAATAGGGAAGAGTGAAATAGAAAAGATTGAAATACAGGCAAGAGAAGAAGAGTTAAAAATAAGAAAGGGATATGAACTTGACCCTGATGTTAGAATGAAAGTTGTGGTTGAAATTGCAACTAAAAAGAAAATTGCAGCTGGAGATAAAATGAGTGGAAGACACGGAAATAAAGGAGTTATTGCAAAAATTTTACCTGAAGAGGATATGCCTTTTCTTGAAGACGGAACTCCTGTTGATATTGTTTTAAATCCACTTGGAGTTCCTTCAAGAATGAATGTTGGACAGATTCTTGAAACACATCTTGGTTGGGCTTTGAAAACTCTTGGTTATAGCATGGAAGTTCCTGTTTTTAAAGGAGTTGAAGAAATAAAGATAAAACAACTTTTAAAAGAAGCAGGTTTACCTGAAAGTGGAAAAACAATTCTTTATGATGGACAGACAGGTGAACCGTTTTATCAACCTGTAACAGTTGGTTATATGTATATGATGAAATTAATTCATCTTGCTGATGAAAAAATTCATGCAAGATGTACTGGTTCATATTCTTTAATAACTCAACAGCCCCTTGGAGGTAGAGCACAGTTTGGCGGACAGAGGTTTGGAGAAATGGAGGTATGGGCGCTTGAAGGATATGGTGCTGCTCATACATTGAGGGAAATGTTAACTGTAAAGAGTGATGATACTGAAGGTAGAAAGATGATGTATGAATCAATTGCCAAGGGACTTGATTATGAGGGAGAAAATATTCCTGAATCATTCAAGGTTTTGAAAAAAGAATTGCAGGGTCTTGGTTTTGATATGAGATTGGAGAAAAAGAAAACAGAAGAAGGAGAAAAAGAAATTGTTACTATAAGAGTTGCTACACCAACTACTATAAGGTCGTGGTCCTACGGAGAAGTTAAAAAGGCAGAGACATTGAATTACAGGACATTAAGACCTGAAAGAGATGGATTATTCTGTGAAAAAATATTTGGTCCAGAAAAAGATTATGAATGTGCTTGCGGTAAATATAAAAAATTGAGATATAAAGGAATTATATGTGATAGATGTGGCGTTGAGGTAACTTCAAGGAAGGTTAGAAGAGAAAGGTTAGGACATATAGAACTTGCGACTCCTGTTTCTTATGTGTGGTTATTTAAAAGTGCTTCTAACTGGCTTGGTTTAATTTTAGACCTTTCTCAGTCAGAACTTGAAATGGTTCTTTATTATGAAAGGTACATAGTGATTGACCCCGGAGATACAAACCTTAAGGAAAAAATGTTGCTTACAGAAAAAGAATATCAAGAAAATAGAGAAAAATTTGGAAATAAATTTAAAGTTGGAATAGGTGCAGAAGGGATTCAGGAATTGCTTAAGAAAATAGATTTACAGAAGATGGAAGAAGAGATAAAAGAAGAATTGAAGAAAAAGAAAAAAACATATGAAGAGAAAAAAGAACTCATTAAAAAATTGAGAATGGTTCAGGGTTTAATAAAAACACAGGTTAAACCGGAATACCTTGTTACAAATATAATTCCAGTTATACCTCCTGATTTAAGACCACTTTTGCCTCTTGATGGTGGAAGATTTGTTGCTTCTGATTTAAATGATTTATATCAGAGAGTTATAAACAGAAATAATAGATTGAAAAAACTTATTAAACTTCAGACACCGGATATAATCGTCAGAAATGAAAAGAGGTTACTCCAGGAAGCAGTTGATGCTTTGATGGATAATGGAAAACATGGAATGCCAGTTCTTGGAAAGGGTAAAAGACCTTTAAAATCACTTGCAGAGGCATTAAGAGGGAAACAGGGAAGATTCAGACAGAATTTACTCGGGAAAAGAGTTGATTATTCTGGAAGAGCAGTTATTGTTGTTGGACCTTATTTGAAATTGAATGAGTGTGGAATCCCGAAGGAAATGGCTCTTGAACTTTTTAGTCCTTTTGTTTTAAGGGAATTCAGAAAAAAAGAATATTTCCATACACTTGGTAGTGCTAAGAGAGCCATAAGAGAAAATAGACCTGAGGTATGGGAGACACTTGAAAAAGTTATAAAAAATCATCCTGTGCTTTTAAACAGACAACCAACATTGCACAGATTGAGTATTCAAGCATTTGAACCAAGATTAATTGAAGGTAATGTTATTGCAATCCATCCACTTGTGTGTCCTGCTTACAATGCGGATTTTGATGGTGACACTATGAGTATTCATGTTCCTCTGACTCCTGAAGCAATACTTGAAGCAGAACTTTTAATGAAAGCAACAACCCATATCCTTTCACCTGCAAATGGTAGACCTGTTGTGACACCTACAAGAGATATAGTTATGGGTTGTGCTTATTTGACATATATGAGTGATGAGGAGGAATATCCAAAGGAAATTTCAAGTTTTGATGAAGCAAAGTATTTAAATTATATCGGAGAACTTGAATTACATAGACCAATAAGAGTTAAAGATGAAAAAGGGAATATATTAACAACGACTGTTGGAAGAATTATATTTAATGAGATTATTCCAGAGGAGATTCCATTTAAAAATGATATGTTTGAGTCAAGTAGCCTTGAAAAACTTATAGATGATATATTTACAAAATGTGGATATGAAAAAACAGTTGAGTTTCTTGATGCCTGTAAAGAACTTGGGTTTTATTATGCAACTGTGAGTGGAATCACCATCGGTATTGATGATCTTATTATTCCTGATATAAAGAAGAGTTTGATTGATGAGGCGAAGAAAGAGGTTGAAAAGATAGAAAGAAATTATAAAAAAGGAATAATTTCTGAAGGAGAAAGATATAATAGGAAAATAGATATATGGACATCTGTAACCAATGAATTGATGGAACATGTAATGAATACAATAAAGAATGATGTAAAAGTAAGTCCATTTAGGATCAATCCAATTTGTTTGATGGTATCATCAGGCGCAAGAGGGAACAGAACTCAAGTTTCACAATTAATGGGAATGAGAGGACTTATGATTAGACCCACAAAGAAACTCACAGGAGGTATAGGAGAAATAGTTGAGACACCTGTTATTTCAAACTTTAGAGAAGGTCTAAGTGTTCTTGAATATTTTATTTCAGTTCATGGAGGTAGAAAAGGACTTGTTGATACTGCATTAAAAACATCAGATGCTGGATATTTAAGCAGGCGACTTGTTGATGTTGCACATTCAGTTATAGTTACAGAAGAGGATTGTGGAACACTTGAAGGTATCTATGCAAGTCCGCTAATTGAAGGAGATGAAGAGTTTATTTCTTTAAAAGAAAGGATTATTGGAAGAACCGCTCTTGATAATGTGGTAGATATAATCACAGACCAGATAATTGTTGAAAGTGGAGAAATAATAGATGAAGAAAAAGCACAAAAGATTATTGATACTGGTATTCAAAGAATAAGGATAAGAAGTGTGTTAACATGTAAAGCAGAAAAGGGTGTCTGTGCAAAATGTTATGGATGGGATTTATCAAGAAAAAAACTTGTAAATGTTGGAGAAGCAATTGGAATTATAGCTGCACAATCAATTGGAGAACCTGGAACACAGTTAACTTTAAGGACTTTCCATACAGGTGGGGCTGCTTCAAGAGGGGTTGGACCATCTTCAGTAACCAGTAAAAATAAAGGAAGAATAAAATATCTTGAAGATTTAAAAGTTGTAAAAAATAAAGAAGGTAAAAATGTTGTCTGTCAAAGAGAAGGAAGTGTTATAATTGTTGATGAAAGGGATAGAGAACTTGAGAGATATACATTAAGGGTTGGTTCTATAATTAAGTTTGAAAATGGAAGTGTAGTAGAAAAAGGTAAAGTTATAGCAGAATGGGATCCTTATTCAATTCCTGTTATTGTTGATAAAGAAGGGATTGTTAAATACAAAGATATAGAGGTTGGAAAGACAGCCAAAGAGGAGATAGATTCGTCCTCAAAAAGAAGAAATTTAATTATAATTCCACATAAAGAGGATATGGACCCGCAAATTATCCTTCTGGATGATAAAGGTAATATAGTAGGCAATTATCATATTCCAATAGGTGCAAACATAATCGTTAATGAAGGTGATAAAATTTCACAGGGAGAAGTTATTGCAAAAACACCGAGAACAGTTGGTAGAGTTCAGGATATAACAGGTGGTCTTCCAAGAGTTTCTGGTTTATTTGAAGCAAGGCCACCCAAAAATCCTGCTATATTAACAGAGATTGATGGTTTTGTAAAAATAGAAATAGAAAAAGGAGAGAGAAAGGTTAGAATAGTAAATCCTGAAACAAAAACAGAGAAAGAATATATTATACCTTTCTGGAAGACACTCGTTGTGAGTGATGGCGATTATGTTCTTGCAGGGACTGAATTAACAGATGGATTTAAGTCATTGAATGATATTTTAAGAATTCAGGGAGAAAAGAAAGTTATGGAATATCTTTTAAATGAAATTCAAAAGGTTTATAGAGTTGAGGGAGTTAAGATAAATGATAAGCATATTGAGGTAATAATAAGACAGATGTTATCAAGAGTAAGAATAGAAGACCCTGGTGATACATATTTACTTGAAGGGGAAGAAATAAACAGATATGAAATTCAAAAAATAAATGAATCATTACCAAAAGGCAAAAAGCCAGCAACAGCCAAACCTTTGATTCTTGGTATTACAAGGGTTGCTCTCGGTAGTGAAAGTTTTATATCTGCTGCTTCTTTCCAAGAAACTCTTAAAGTTTTAACCAATGCAGCAATTCTTGGAGCAGAGGATTATCTTGAAGGATTGAAAGAAAATGTTATTCTTGGTAAATTGATACCTGCTGGAACAGGAATTTTTGAAAAGAAGAAAGAAAAAATAGAAGAATTTGAATATACAAAATAGGAGGATAGTATGCCAACAATTAATCAGTTATTAAGAAAAAAAAGAAAACCAAAAGAGAAAAAGACAAAATCAACAGCACTTGAAAAAAATCCCTTTAAAAAAGGTGTTTGTTTATATGTTAGAACAATGACACCGAAAAAACCAAACTCTGCATTAAGGAAAATAGCAAAAGTCAGATTAACTAACGGGAAAGAAGTCATTGCTTACATTCCTGGAATTGGCCACAATCTTCAGGAGCACTCAATAGTTCTTGTTAGAGGTGGAAGAGTTAAAGACCTGCCAGGGGTAAAATATCACATAGTTAGAGGTGTATTTGATGCTTCAGGTGTTGAGAATAGAAAGAAATCAAGGTCAAGATACGGAACTAAAAGACCCAAAACTGAGAAAAAGGAGGGTTAAAAATGCCGAGAAGAAAGAGAGCAGAAAAAAGAGTTATTGAACCGGACCCAAGATATAATGATTATGAAGTAGCTAAATTTGTCAATAAACTTATGTGGGATGGAAAAAAAACAGTTGCATATAAAATATTCTATACCGCTATGGATATAATAAAAGAAAAAACAAATCAAGACCCTCTGAGTGTTTTTAAAAAAGCATTAAATAATGTTAAACCAAAACTTGAAGTAAGACCAAGAAGAGTTGGAGGTGCTACATATCAAATACCTATGGAAGTCCCTGCTCATAGAAGTTTATCTCTTGCAATAAGATGGATAGTTGAATCAGCCAGAAGCAGAAAAGGGAAACCAATGGCACTCCGGCTTGTAGATGAAATTCTTGAGGCTGCAAAAGGTGAAGGTCCAAGTATAAAAAAGAAAGAAGATACCCACAAAATGGCAGAATCTAACAGGGCTTTTGCTCATTATAGATGGTAATATTTTATAAAAACCCGGGACTTTATTACAATAAGGATTTTTATTATGATTGAAAAAGTAAGAAATATTGGAATTATTGCACATATAGACGCTGGGAAGACAACAACAACAGAGAGGTTTCTCTATTATACAGGTAAGACATATAAAATTGGTGATGTTGATGAAGGAACAGCAGTTATGGACTGGATGGATCAGGAAAAAGAAAGAGGTATAACTATCCAGGCAGCAGCAACTACCTGTTACTGGAAAGGTCATAAAATTAATATAATAGATACACCTGGACATGTGGATTTTACTGCCGAAGTAGAAAGGTCACTTAGAGTTCTTGATGGAGCAATTGGAATTTTCTGTGGAGTTGCTGGAGTTCAACCGCAGTCAGAAACTGTATGGCGTCAAAGTGAGAAATATAATGTTCCAAGAATCATTTATGTTAATAAAATGGATAGAATTGGAGCAGATTTTTTCAGAGTTGTTGAAGATATTAAGAAAAAACTCAGGTCAAAACCGTTAATTCTTGTACTTCCGATAGGTAAAGAAGATAAATTTACAGGTCTTATTGATATTATTGAAAAAAAGGCGATTTTTTACAGTTCAGAATTTGAAACAGAAGTAGAAATAAAAGAAATTGAAGATGATTATAAAGAAGAATTGGAAAAATACAGAAACAAGTTAATTGAGGACCTTGCCGAAATAGATGAAGAGATTATGGAAAAGTATCTTAAGGAAGAAGAAATTTCCAGTGATTTAATAAAAAGGGCTATAAGGAAGGCAACATCTTCCTGTAAAGTTTTTCCTACATTCTGTGGTTCTTCTTTGAAAAATAAAGGTGCAATGTTACTACTTGATGCTATTTGTGATTATTTGCCTTCTCCTTTGGATAGAGGAGAAATATCTGGTATAAATCCTATAACAGGAAAAAAGGAAATAAGAAAACCAGTCCCTGATGAGAAGTTTTCAGGCATTATTTTCAAAGTGTATAATGATTTACACCTTGGTAAAATTTACTATGTAAGGATTTATTCAGGGAAACTGAAAAAAGGTGATACTGTCTTAAATTCTTCAAGAAGTAAAAAAGAGAAGATTTCAAAAATACTTGAAATTCACGCAAATAGATTTTTCAGCAAAGATGAAGCAGTGGCTGGGGATATCGTTGGTATTATTGGATTTAAAAATTCATATACAGGAGATACTTTGAGTGATGAATCAAATCCTGTTATCTTTGAAAATATTAGTTTTCCTGAACCTGTAATTTATTCAGCAATTGAACCAAAGATAAAGGGAGATTATCAGAAAGTTTATGAAACAATAAAAAGGATTCTTGAAGAAGACCCGACTTTAAAAGTTAAAATTGATGAAGAGACAGGACAAATAATTTTAATGGGAATGGGTGAATTACATATAGAAGTTATTGCTGAAAGATTAAAAAGAGAATATAAAATACCTGTTCGTCTTGGGAAACCAGAGGTTGCTTATAGAGAAACAATTTCTGTATCCTGTGAAGGAGAAGGTGAATTTTTAAATACTGTGGGAGACAAAATAAATTATGGTTATGTAGTTCTGAAACTTGAACCTGCAGATAAGGGAGAAAAATTTAAATTTTTCAATCTTGTTGATAAAGATAAATTACCATATGAATTCATTCCTTCAATAGAAGAGGGGATTAAGGAATGTCTTGAGGTTGGAATTTATGGATTTCCTATTATAGATATAAAGGTCAATCTTGTTGATGCAAAATTTAACCCGGAAAATTCAACACATCTTGGATATAAAGTTGCTTCTGTAATTGCTTTCAAAAATGCTTATAAAAAAGGAGTACCGATTATTCTTGAACCAATAATGAGAATAGAAATACTAACTCCAGAGGAACTTCTTGGTGAAGTTATACATGATTTTACAATGAGAAATGGTAAAGTTACAAATATAGAAATCCATGGGAATACAGGAATTATCAATGGAAATGTACCGCTCAAAAAAATTTTTGGTTATTCAACAATTTTAAGGTCCTTGACACAGGGAAGAGGAAGTTTTATAATAGAACCATTATATTATGAAGTTGTGTCTGATGAAGAATTTAAAAAAATAGTTGGTATAGGAGTTCCTTAAGTTTTTTAATCTAAGATAAAAAACCTAAAAAGGAGGAGATAAATGGCGAAGGAGAAATTTATAAGGACGAAGCCGCATGTGAATGTAGGTACGATAGGGCATGTAGATCATGGTAAGACGACATTAACGAGTGCGATAACATATGTATTAGAGAAAGCGAACAAGGCGAAATTTTTGAGATATGAGGATATAGATAAAGCGCCAGAGGAGAAGGAGAGGGGATTGACTATAAACATAGTGCATATAGAGTATGAGACAGACAAGAGGCATTATGCGCATATAGATTGTCCTGGTCATGCGGATTATATAAAGAACATGATAACAGGAGCAGCGCAGATGGATGGAGCGATATTGGTAGTGAGTGCGCCAGATGGTCCGATGCCGCAGACAAGGGAGCACATATTATTAGCCAGGCAGGTAGATGTACCGGCGATGGTAGTATTTATGAACAAGATGGATATGATGGAGGATAAGGAGTTAGTGGAGTTAGTGGAATTAGAGGTAAGGGAGTTATTGAGCAAGTATGGATTTCCGGGGGAAGAGATACCGATAATAAAAGGGAGTGCATTAAAGGTATTAGAGTGTGGATGTTCAAAGAGGGAATGTCAGTGGTGTGGGAAGATATGGGAGTTAATGGATGCGATAGACAATTATATACCGGAGCCTGTAAGGGTAATAGACAAGCCATTTTTGTTAGCGGTAGAGGATGTATTTAGCATAACAGGTAGGGGTACAGTAGCGACAGGGAGGATAGAGAGGGGTAAGGTAAAAGTAGGGGAGGAAGTAGAGATAATAGGATTAAGTCATGATATAAAGAGGAGTGTAGTTACAGGTCTTGAGATGTTTAGAAAGGAATTGGATGAAGGAGTAGCAGGGGACAATGTAGGTGTATTATTAAGGGGTATAGAGAAGGATGAAGTAGAAAGGGGTATGGTAGTAGCAGCACCTGGTAGTATAACACCACATACAAGATTTAAGGCGCAGGTATATGTATTGAAGAAAGAAGAAGGTGGGAGACATACACCATTTTTCACAGGATATAGGCCACAGTTTTACATGAGGACGACAGATGTTACAGGGGAGATAAAGTTGCCTGAAGGGGTAGAGATGGTTATGCCTGGTGATAATATAGAGATGGAGATAAAGTTAATATATCCGGTAGCACTTGAAAAAGGACAGAGGTTTGCAATAAGAGAAGGAGGGAAGACAGTAGGTGCTGGTGCTGTTACTGAAATAATTGAATAAAAAATTTGCATTGAATAAAAAAATTTGATATAATGTTTTTTTTACAAATAATTAATGGAAAAGAAAAATGGATGGAAAAAGAATTAGAATAAAATTAAAGTCTTTTGACCACAGGTTGCTGGACAGGTCAGTGAAAGAGATAATTGAGATTGTAAGGGGTACAGGTGTCAGAATAAATGGACCTGTTCCTTTACCAACAAAAAGAGAGATTTATACTGTTTTAAGATCTCCACATGTAAATAAAAAAAGTAGAGAACAGTTTGAACTGAAAATACATAAACGACTTATAGATATAATTGATCCGACACCAAGAACTGTTGATGCTTTAAGTAAATTAAGTTTACCAGCTGGAGTTGAAGTAGAAATGAAGGAAAGTTGAGGAATAAAATGGGAATAGGAATTGTTGGAAAAAAACTTAAAATGACACAGGTTTTTACTGATGATGGAGAAATGATTCCCGTTACTTTAATTGAGTACAGAGAAGGTTATGTTGTTGATTTAAAAACAGAAGAAAAAGATGGTTATAATGCTATAAAGGTTGGTTTTGAAGAAGTAAGTGAAAAAAAATTAAACAAACCCTTACTTGGATATTTAAAGAAAAGAAATCTTCCTCCTTTAAAAATTTTAAAAGAATTTAGGTTTGAAAATAAAGAAGATATGAAAGATTTTAAAATTGGAGAAAGAATAAAAATAGATACTATTTTTAAAGAAGGTGATTATGTTGATGTTACGGGTAAATCAATAGGTAAAGGTTTTCAAGGAGTAGTAAAGAGACATGGTTTTCATGGTGGTCCGGCAACGCATGGTTCTATGTCTCATAGAGCGCCTGGTTCAATTGGTTCAACTGCTCCTCAAAGGGTTGTAAAAGGTAGAAAAATGGCAGGACATATGGGAACTGAAACAGTTACAGTTCAAAATTTACAGATATTTAAAATATTAAATGAGGAAAATTTAATTATGGTAAAAGGTGCAGTTCCCGGTCCATCAAATTCATATTTAATTTTAAAAAAAGCAATTAAAAAAAGAAGGTAAAAAATGGTTAAAATAGGGGTTTATGATATTGAAGGTAATTTAATTGAAGAAAGAGAGATATCTGAAAATATCGTGAAAGAACCAATTAATAAAGATGTTTTGTATTATTATACTGTGAGTTATTTAAACAATCAGCGACTTGGAACTCATTCAACAAAAACAAGAGGTGAAGTAAGTGGTGGAGGCAGGAAACCGTGGAGACAGAAAGGTACCGGTAGAGCAAGGGTTGGTTCAATAAGGAATCCTATATGGAGACATGGAGGGATTGCTTTTGGTCCAAAACCAGGAGATTATTATATAAGATTACCCAGAAAAATTAGAAGGAAAGCATTATTTGAATCAATCAGAGATAAAATTATTGAAAACAGAGTAATATTTTTAAAAACAGGGAATATTGAAAAACCAAAGACAAAAATTTTCAGTAATTTTTTAAAGAAAATTGGTTATGAGAATGAAAAAGTCCTGTTTGTTTTTAAAAATACTGAAGAGAAAAAAAATAAAATTTTATCTGTAAGAAATTTAGTTCTTGCAAAATATGATTATATTAATAGGATAAACGCTTATGAAATTTTAAACAGCGATAGGTTGATTTTTGAAGAAGATTGTTTTGAAAATTTAAAAAATTTTCTGGAAGGAGGGAAAATTGTTTGACCCTTATAAAATTGTAAAAAATCCAAAAATAACAGAAAAAGGTACAGAGTTAAACAAAGAGAATAAATATGTCTTCTGTGTTGACAGAAAAGCAAATAAGAACCAGATAAAAAAGGCAATAGAAGAAATTTATAAGGTAAAAGTGGAAAAAATTTATGTTATAAATGTAAAACCTAAAAAAAGAAGATATAGATTTTATATTGAAGGATATAAATCAGGATATAAAAAAGCAATTGTTAAATTGAAAGAAGGAGAAAAAATTGCCATTACGTAAATTAAAACCGGTTACTCCTGGTCAGAGACATGCTTTATTACAGGACTTTTCTGATATTACTAAAACAGAACCAGAAAAGTCCCTGGTCGTTGGTTTGAAAAAGACAGGAGGAAGAAATAATACAGGTCGTATTACTACCAGACATATTGGAGGAGGACATAAAAGATTATATAGAATTATTGATTTTAAGGGAAGAATTAATCACGAAGGCATAGTTAAGAGTATTGAATATGACCCAAATAGAAATGCAAGAATTGCTCTGATTCATTATACAGATGGTGTAAAAAGTTATATTATCGCACCATTAGGACTTTCAATAGGAGACAGAATTAAATGTGGAGAGGATGCAGAAATAAAAGTCGGAAATAGATTACCTTTGAAAAAAATACCTGAAGGTGTTCAAATATATAATATTGAACTTATACCCGGGAAAGGAGGTAAGTTGGTCAGGAGTGCAGGGACTCTTGCAACATTGATGGTAAAGGGAGAAAAGTATGCTCAGGTAAGATTACCATCTGGTGAAGTCAGATTGTTTGACCTTAACTGTTATGCATCTATTGGTCAGGTTAGTAATCCAGAATATAAATATATATCATTTGGTAAAGCAGGAAGGGTGAGGAATCTGGGTATAAGACCAACTGTAAGAGCAACAGCAATGAATCCTGTTGACCATCCTATGGGTGGTGGAGAAGGAAGAGGGAAAGGCCATCAGTCACAGAGTCCAACAGGGGTTCCTGCAAAAGGATATAAAACAAGAAAAAAGAAAAAACCATCAGATAAACTAATAATACAGAGAAGGAAACAAAAATGAGGTCAAAGAAAAAAGGTCCATATATTGACAAAAAACTTATGGAAAAAGTTTTGAAGCAAAAAGAATCGGGTAAAAAAGAAGTTATAAGAACTTGGGCAAGAAGTTGTACAATTGTTCCTGAATTTGTTGGGCATACTTTTGGAGTTCATAATGGAAGGACTTTTGTTAATGTCTATGTAACAGAAAATATGGTTGGTCATCGTCTGGGAGAATTTGCACCGACCAGAACCTTTAGAGGACATGGTGCTCATACAGAAAGAGCGAGAGAAAAGAAATAAAGGGGATTAAAAATGGAAGTAGTAGCAAAAGCAAAGTATGTTAGAATAGGTCCAAGAAAATTAAGAGTTCTTGTTGAACTTGTTAAAGGTAAAAAAGTTGAAGAAGCATTTGGAATTTTGAGAAATGTAAAAAAAAGAGGAGCAAAAATTCTTGAAAAGGTTATTAAAAGTGCAGAGAATAATGGTAAAAATAAAGGTGAAGGAATTGAATGGAAAATAAAAAATATTATAATTGATGGAGGTCCAATGTTAAAAAGATATAGAGCAGCAACTATGGGAAGAGGGGTTATGATTAGAAAAAGGACATCACATATTACTGTTATACTTGAAGGAAAAGGAGAAGAATAATGGGACAAAAGGTTAATCCTATTGGATTAAGAATTGGTATAGTTGAACAGTGGAGAAGTAAATGGTTCAGTTCAAAAAAAGAATTTAAGAATTTATTGAGAGAAGATGTTATAATAAGAGATTATATAAGAAAGAGATATCCAAGAGGTACAATTACTAAAATTGAAATAGAGAAAACAGATAAAATAAGAATCAGATTGTACACACCAAGACCCGGTGTTGTTCTTGGTAGAAAGGGTGCAGAAATTAATCAATTAAGAGATGAATTATATGAAATTTTAAAAAAACAGATTACTATTGACTGCATAGAAATTAATCCACCAGGAACAAGTGCACAATTTCTTGCTGACTCAATTGTTATACAACTTGAAAAGAGAGTTCCTCACAGACAAGCAATTAAAAAAGCAATGGACCTTGCAATTCAGTCAGGTGCAAAAGGAATAAAGGTGAGAATTTCAGGAAGAATTGGAGGTGTAGAAATAGCAAGAAGTGAACAATATATACTTGGTAAGGTTTCTCTTCATACATTAAGAGCAAAGATTGATTATGCAACAAGTACTGCTTTTACAAGAAGTGGAACAGTAGGTGTAAAAGTTTGGGTTTATCTTGGAGAAATTTTGGAAGAAAAAGGAGAAAAAAATGCCGTTAATGCCTAAAAGAGTTAAATACAGAAAAATGCAGAGGGGGAGAACAAAAGGACAGGCGGAAAGAGGTAATAAACTTTTTTATGGAGAGTATGGTTTGAAAGTTCTTGAACCGGGATGGATAACTTCTGCTCAAATAGAAGCAGCAAGAATAGCAATAACCCATTATTTAAAATCAAAAGGTAAACTCTGGATAAGAATTTTTCCTGATAAACCAGTGACTAAAAAACCTGCTGAAAGTAGAATGGGAAAAGGCAAGGGTGATGTTGAAAAATGGGTTGCTGTTGTTTTACCCGGTAAAATAATTTTTGAAATTGCAGGTGTTTCAGATGAACTTGCAAAAGAAGCATTAAGAAGAGCATCCTATAAAATCCCATATAAATCAAAGATTGTTACAAGGTCACTTGTAAGTTAAAAATTTGAAATTTTTAAAGAAAATGCTATAATATTATTTTATGTTTTTAAAAAGGGAATAAAATGAAAAAAGAAGAATTAAATAAGTGGAAGGAAGCAACAAAAGAAGAAATAGGAAATAGAATCTTAGAATTGAAAAAACAACTTTATGAGTTAAATCATCAGTTACTCTTGGGACAATTAAAAAATTACTCACAGATTAAAGAGATAAAAAAAGATATAGCAAGGTTAAAGACCATATTAAGAGAGAAAGAAATTGGAGCTAAAAATGTCAAAAAGAACAATTGAAAAAACAGGAGTAGTTGTAAGCGATAAGATGGATAAAACAAGAGTTGTTATGGTTGAATATATGACACAGCATCCAATTTATAAAAAAATATTAAGGAAAAGAAGAAAGTTTATGGTACATGACGAAGATAATATTACAAAAGTTGGAGATGTGGTTAGAATTATTCAAACAAGACCTTTAAGTAAAAATAAAAGATGGAAAATTATTGAAATTATTGGTAAAAAAGGAGTTATAAGTGATTCAACTGAGGTCAATGCTTCAGGTAGTTGATAATACAGGTGCAAAAAAAATAATGGTTATTGGATTTATAGGTAGTTCAAAGAAAAGATATGGTTATGTTGGAGATGTTGTTGTTGCTACTGTGAAGCACGCTCTTCCTGATGGGATAGTAAAAAAGAAAGAAAAAGTCAAGGCGGTTATTGTGAGAACTAAAAAAGAGACAAGAAGGAAGGATGGTTCAATTTTAAAATTTGACCATAATTGTGCAGTTATAATTGATAATGAAGGTAATCCGAGAGGAACAAGAGTTTTTGGTCCTGTTCCAAGGGAGTTGAGAGAAAAGAATTTTACAAAGATAATTTCTCTTGCACCGGAGGTTATATAAAATGAAATTTAAGTTGAAAAGAGGAGATATTGTTCAGGTTATAAAAGGAAAAGATAGAGGGAAAAAAGGAAGAATTTTAAAAATTTTTAAAGAAGAAAATAAAGTACTTGTTGAGGGTATTAATTTTGTTAAAAAACACACACGACCGAGATCAGTAGACAGGCAGGGAGGAATAATTCAAATGGAAAAACCCATTGCAATAAGCAATGTTAATTTTTTCTGTTTAAAATGCAGTAAGCCAACACGGCTGGGAATAAAATTTTTAGAAGATGGTACAAAAGTAAGATTTTGTAAAAAATGTAAGGAGATAGTAGAGGAAAAGTAAAATGGAAGAGCCAAGATTAAAAAAAGATTATAGGGAAAAAGTTGTTCCTGAATTGTTGAAGAGATTTAATTATAAAAATAAAATGCAGGTTCCTAAAATTTTAAAAATAGTTTTAAATATGGGAATAGGCAGGGATAATAAAGACGCTAAAGCAATTGAATCTGCTCAAAAAGAACTTACTTTAATCGCTGGACAGAAAGCTGTTTTAACTAAAGCAAAAAAATCAATAGCAGGTTTTAATGTTAGAAAAGGAAATATTGTAGGAGTTATGGTTACACTAAGAGGAAACAGAATGTATGAATTTCTTGATAGATTGATTACTGTGGCTTTGCCAAGGGTAAGAGATTTTGAAGGATTACCAGGAAAATCAACAGATGGAAAAGGTTCGTATACTATAGGGATAAAAGAACATGTGATATTTCCAGAGGTTGATTATAATACAATTTATAAAGTTCAAGGACTCAATGTCACAATAGTTACTTCAGCAAAAACACCCGAAGAAACAATATCTTTATTAAGAGAAATTGGTTTACCGATAAGGGAGGAATAAAAAAGTGGCGAGAAAATGTTTTTTTGAAAAAGTAAAAAGAGGAGCAAAATTTAAAGTAAGAGAAAGAAATAGATGTTGGAGATGTGGAAGGCCAAGGGGTTATTACAGAAAATTTGGTATTTGTAGAGTATGTTTTAGAGAACTTGCTTCAAAAGGAGAAATCCCAGGTGTTAAAAAGGCAAGTTGGTAAAGGAGGAGGGACTTTATGACAATGACAGACCCTATTGCAGATATGTTAACAAGGATTAGAAATGCAAATGCAATATCAAAGTCATATGTTGATGTTCCTTTCAGTAAGTTTAAAATGAAAATACTTGATGTTCTTAAAGAAGAGAAATATATAAAGGATTACGAGTTAATTCAGGATAATTCAAGAAAATATATTAGAGTTCATCTTTTATATTTTGGAAAAAATAAGGCAATAACAGAAATAAAAAGAATAAGTACTCCTGGAAGAAAATTTTATGTTTCAAAGGATAAAATTCCTGTTGTTAAAAATAATTATGGAATAGCTGTTTTGACAACTTCAAAAGGAGTTATGAGTAATAAAAAAGCAAAGGAAATAGGAATCGGAGGAGAAATTCTCTTTTATATATGGTAAAAAGGAAAAACCATGGCAAGATTAGGCAAAAAACCAATTATTATTCCTGAAGGTGTTAAAGTAAAAATAGAAAATGGTAAAGTGTATGTTGAGGGAAAAAAAGGGAATCTCGTTCAGGAAATTTTCCCAAATTTAAGTGTTGTGGTTGAGGATAAAAAGATTATTGTTAAAAACGAGGTAGACCCAAAAAACAAAAAACTATATAGAAAAACCAATGCTTTATGGGGACTTCTAAGGAGTTTAATCTTTAATATGGTAAAAGGTGTAAATGAAGGTTTTGAAAAAATACTTGAAATTCATGGAGTGGGATATAAAGGAGAAGTTAAGGGCAACAAACTTATTCTTTCAGTGGGTTTTACCCATCCAGTTGAGGTTGAAATACCAAAAGAATTATCTGTGGAAGTGAGCAGAAATACGATAATATTTGTAAGAGGAGCAGATAAGCAGAAGGTTGGAGAATTTGCAGCAAGTATAAGAAGAATTTGTCCACCTGAACCATATAAAGGTAAGGGAATTAGATATAGAGGAGAGTATGTTAGACAAAAGGCAACAAAAGCCGGAGTAGGAGCAACAAAATGAAACTGACAAGAAAAGAAAAAAGAATAAAAAGACATATAAGAGTGAGAAAGAAAGTAAAAGGTTCTTCTGATAGACCAAGGTTGTGTATTTACAAAAGTTTAAAACATATATATGCTTCTTTGATTGATGATAGTGTTACACCCAATAAAGTTATTACTACTGTTTCAAGTTTATCACCTGAATTTAAGAAACTTGCTACTGATAAAAGTATTCATGGTGGAAATTTGAAAGGTGCAGAACTTGTTGGAAAACTTGTGGCTGAAAAAGCCATATCACTTGGGATAGAAAAGGTTGTTTTTGATAGGGGTGGATATAAATATACTGGTAGAATTAAAGTTTTAGCTGAGTCTGCAAGAAAAGGAGGTCTAAAATTTTAGAAAAAGAAAATTTACTTGGTGAAACAGAAGAAAAACAAATTGTAATTGAAATAAGAAGAGTGACAAAGGTTACAAAAGGTGGGAAAAATTTAGGTTTTAGAGCAATTGTTGTTGTTGGAGATGGTAAAGGAAGAGCTGGTTTTGGAGTTGGTAAAGCAAATGAGGTTCCAGAGGCAATAAGGAAAGCAGTGGGACAGGCAAGAAAGAATATGATAGAAGTTCCTT
Source organism: bacterium (assembly GCA_035371905.1). Lineage (NCBI taxonomy): Bacteria > bacterium. The sequence goes on from DAORXQ010000017.1 coordinate 23,284, forward strand.
TAAAAGAAGGAACGATTCCACATGATGTAGAAAGTAAATTCGGTCCTTCAAGAGTAATTTTAAAACCTGCTTCTAAAGGACATGGTATGGTGGCAGGGAGGACCATAAGAGCATTATTTGATGTATGTGGAATAAAAGATGTTACATGTAAATGTCTTGGTTCAACAAACCCGATAAATGTTTTACATGCTACGGTAAAGGCATTAAGTAAAATAAAAATAAGGAGTGAAGAAAATGAAACTTAATGAGTTAAAACCACCTTCTGGTGCAAAACATAAGAAAAAACGTCTCGGAAGAGGAGATTCTTCCGGACATGGAGGAACTTCAACAAGAGGACATAAAGGGCATAAAGCAAGAAGTGGTTATAAATTACCTTTTAATTTTGAAGGTGGACAAATGCCTTTGTTCAGAAGATTGCCTAAGAGAGGTTTCACACATTTAAAAGAATATAAAATTGAAATAGTAAATTTAAGTCAGATTGAAAAGTTATTTAATGATGGAGAAGAAATTACAATAGAAAAATTAAAAGAAAAAGGGCTAATTAAAAAAGGTGAATTTGTAAAAATTCTTGGAGAAGGAAATTTAACAAAAAAACTTTCATTTTTTGCTCATAAGTTTTCAAAAAAAGCAAAAGAAAAAATAGAAAAAGTTGGTGGAAAGATTAACATTATTTAGGAGAAGTAAAAATGTTTGAGGCATTCAGAGATACATTTAAAATACCAGATTTAAAAAAGAGGATAGTTATAACAATCTTATTGTTAACAGTTTATAGATTTGGATGTTATATACCTGTTCCAGGTATTAATGGGAAAGAACTTGCTAAAATATTTGAGAGTTCAGCAGGTACTCTTTTTTCTCTTGCAGATTTATTTTCTGGTGGTGCATTGAGTCAGGCAACTATTTTCGCTCTTGGGATTATGCCTTATATAAGTGTTTCAATTGTTCTTGAACTTCTCGCTTCTGTTGTGCCTTATTTTGAGAATATGTTGAGAAGTGGAGTTGAAGGAAGGAGAAAACTTACACAACTTACAAGATATGGAACTGTTGGTCTTTGCATTTTTCAGGGTATGGCTATAAGTTCTTTCCTTGAAAACCCTGAACATTTTGGAGGGCTTGTAATAGTTGCAAATCCTGGATGGTTATTTCGTATTATAACAACTCTTACATTGACAACAGGAACAATCTTTCTTATGTATCTTGGTGAACAGATAACAGAGAAAGGTATAGGTAACGGAATTTCTTTGATAATTACTGCAAGTATTTTGTCAAGAATGCCTGTTGCATTTCATAGAATGGCTGGACTTGTAAGTGCAGGAGAAATAAATTTTTTTGTTGTTATTATACTGATTGCCTTAATTTTTGGAGTAGTTGCAGCAGCTATTTTAATAAATGAAAGTGAAAGAAGGATACCAATACAATATGCTAAAAGAGTGATAGGTAAAAGAATTTATGGAGGTCAGTCAACCTATCTTCCTATAAAGTTAAATCAGGGTGGAGTAATTCCTTTAATTTTTGCAATAGCCATTTTAACTTTTCCTGCAACAATTCTTTCTTTTGCACAGAATAAATTTTTAATTAAATTATCAACTATTTTATCTCCTCAACAACCTGTTGGTATGTTTTTATATGCTATTTTAACAATATTTTTCTGTTATTTTTATGCTGGAATTATTTTTAATCCGGATAATATTGCGGAAGACCTTCAGAAATATGGCGGTTTTATACAGGGTATAAGACCTGGAAAATCAACTGCCCTTTATCTTGAAAAGGTTCTGAATAGATTAACTCTACCCGGTTCTTTAATGCTTGCAGGTATTGCACTTTTTCCCTATATACTTATGCATATTTACAGAAAAATACCTTACATTGTTGCAAGTATATTTGGTGGAATAGGTCTTCTTATAGTTGTTTCTGTTTTAATTGAAACAATAAGACAGATTGAAGCACATTTACTTTTAAGACATTATCAGGGATTTATAAAAAGGGCAAAGATTAAATGAAAGAAATAATTATTTTACTTGGTGCTCCTGGTGCTGGTAAAGGAACAGTTGGAGAAAGATTGAGTAAAATTTATAATATTCCAGTTGTTTCAACAGGTGACCTATTGAGAGAAAATGTTAAGGCAAAAACAGAACTTGGTCTTAAAGCAAAAGAATATATGGATAGGGGAGAACTTGTACCCGATGAAATCGTGATTTCAATTCTGGCAGAAAGAATAAAAAAAAATGACTGTAAAAATGGTTTTATACTTGATGGCTTTCCAAGAAATATAAATCAGGCAAGAAAACTTGAAGATTATATAAAAGAGGAAAAAGTAAAAGTTGTATATCTAAAAGCAGATGATGAATTTCTTGTGAAGCGACTTTCCAATAGAAGAATATGTGAAACCTGTGGAGCAATATATCATCTAATAAATATACCGCCTAAGGTTCCGGGTGTATGTGATAAATGCGGCGGTAAATTGATTCAGAGAGAAGATGATAAAGAAGAAGTTGTAAGGAATAGATTAGTTGTTTATCATAATTTGACAGCACCTTTACTTGAATATTATAAAAAAAAGGGAATTTTATTTACTGTTCCTGGAGATGGAAAACTTGAAGAAATAATCAATCAAATAATTAATCTTAAAAATAATGGAGAAAAAGGAAATTGAAATGGTAAGAATTGCTTGTAAAAAAGCAAGAGAGATAATAGAAGAATTGAAAGAATATTTAGTAGAAGGGATTTCAACTTATGAAATTGAACTTAAGAGTATTGAAATGATGAAGAAAAAAAATGTTGAATCTGCTTTTAAGGGGTATAGAGGATATCCAGCAAATATATGTATCTCAATTAATCATGAAGTTGTCCATGGAATCCCCAAAAAGGGTAAAATTTTAAAAAATGGAGATATAGTTTCAATTGATGTTGGAGTAAAATATAATGGTTTTTATGGTGATTGTGCAGATACTTTTCCTGTTGGCAAAGTTGATGTAAAATATATTAAATTAATTGAAGTTACAAAAAAAGCATTTTTAAAGTCACTTAAATATGTTTATGCTGGTTCAAAGACAGGCAGTATAGGTTCTACAATAGAAGAATATGTAAAAAGACATGGATTTTCTGTAATAAGAGATTTTACCGGTCATGGAATAGGAAAAAATTTACATGAGTCACCTGAAATACCGAATTTTGGAGAGAAAGGGAAAGGAGATATTTTACTGGAAAACAGAATTATAGCAATAGAACCGATGATAGCGGAAGGTACAGGAGAAATAGAAATACTTGAAGATGGATGGACAGCAGTTACAAAAGATAGAGGATATGCTGCTCATTATGAAAATTGTGTACTTATTAAAAAAGATGGATATGAGGTTTTAAGTTAAAAATGGCTAAAGAAGAAAAAATTAAAATGGAAGGAGTAA
>DAORXQ010000018.1:0-1070 GCA_035371905.1 bacterium
AATGACTTGAATTATAACAGACAATGCTTCAACTAAAAATATACCACCGACAAATATTAATGAAAGTTCCTGTTTAACTATTATAGCAAGAAGTCCAACAATTCCACCAAGTGGTAAAGAACCAATATCTCCCATAAATATTTCAGCAGGATAACAGTTAAACCACAGAAATCCAAGACATGAACCTACAAGTGCACCTGAAAAAACTGTTGCTTCTTCTGCACCTTTAACAAAGGGTACATTTAAATAATTTGCAAATTTTACATTACTTACTACATAGGAGATTATTGCATAAGCCAGAGATACAGTTAAAATGAGACCTATTGCAAGTCCATCCATTCCATCTGTGAGATTGACAGCATTTGATGTGGCAACTATTATGAAAACAGCAAAAAGGATGAAATATTCTCCAAGAGGCAAAATTGCTTTTTTAAAAAAAGGGATATACAAAGAGGTGTTAAAATTTAAATCGCTCTTATATACAAGAATAAGTCCAATAATAAAACCAACTATCATCTGTACTATAATTTTAAAAAGTGGTCTTACTCCTTTGTGTGATTTATATCTTAATTTTGTATAGTCGTCTATAAAACCAACAAATCCAAGAGAAAAAGTTAAAAAAATGAGAAGTATAATGTAAGTATTTTTAAGATCTGCCCAGAAAAATGTAGATATTAACAAAGTCCCAAGAATTAAAAATCCTCCCATTGTAGGAGTTTTTTCTTTTTCTGTTTCTCTTAAATAATTTGGATGACAGAAATTTTTTAACTTATTTATGATTTTTCTTCCAAACAAAAGAGAAAGTAAAAGAGATGTGAATGTTGCAAGAGTTGCTCTTACTGTGACATATTTAAAAATATTAAAACCAAACCATAAATCTGTAAAAGAATATAAAAGTTTATATAACATTTAAGATACCTCCGTTAAAAAAAATCTGTTTTTAAAAAATCAACTATTTCATCCATTTTAACAATTCTTGAACCTTTTATAAACACAGCATCTTGTTTTTTTATTTCCCTTTTAAGTTCTTTTTTCAATTCATCAATTTCATAAAAATGCTGGTCCATTGT
>DAORXQ010000018.1:1080-25377 GCA_035371905.1 bacterium
ATAAAAATGTTTTCCTTTTCCAGAAACTTCTGAAATTTTTTTACTTTCTTTTCCAAAGGTAAAAATAATATCAATTTTTAAATTTCTAATCAAATTTCCTATATACCAGTGATAAAAGTTTGAAAATTTTCCGAGTTCTGCCATATCTCCTATAATTGCTATTTTTCTTTTAAATTTTTTTCTTTCAAATGACAACAAAGAATTTTTTAAAGAATTTGGATTTGAATTATAACTCTCATCAATTATAAAAATATCATCCTTTATAAATTCTCCCCTTCCTTTGAGTGGTTTAAGTCCGTATAAAACATTTTTTATATGTTTTTCTGATATTCCAAATTTTTTCCCAAAAGCGATACCAAAAAGCCCAGAATAAATGAAAGAAGTATTCCAGAAATTCATTTTATATTTTTCTCCAGAGTATTCAAATATGAAATAATCAAATTCCTCTTCAATAATTTCTCCTGTTATATCTGCATTTTTCTTTACACCAATTGTAATTAAATTTTTTGTATCTGTTTTTCCCTTTAAATAATAAAAAAAATCACTATCTTTATTAAGAAAAACATTTTTTTCCTTAATAAGATTACCAAAAATTTCCGATTTTGCATCTGCCAGTTCTTTTCTATTTTTAAAAAAACCAATATGAGCCACTCCAATATTTGTTATAACACAGGAATTTGGTGCAGATATTTTACTTAAATAATCAATTTCTCCCTTTTTATTCATTCCAATTTCAAAAACACCAATTTCTGTTTTTTTATCTGCCTGTAAAATAGAAAGGGGAAGACCAATTTGATTATTAAAATTTCCAATTGTTCCTGTTGTATTAAACTTTTCTGATAATATTTCTTTTATAATTTCTTTTGTAGTTGTTTTACCATCACTCCCAGTAATATTAATAACATGCATATTTAATTTAATTCTATAATTTTTACCTATATCTCCAAGTGCGTATAGAGTATCTTTTACTTTTATCAGTAAATTATCGTTCCCTATGTAATCACTGGATACAATTGAAGCTACTGCTCCTTTTTTAAATGCATCTTTTACAAAATCATGACCATCATATTTTTCGCCTTTTAAAGCAATAAAAATTTCTCCTTTTTTAATCTGTCTTGAATCAGTTGAAATTCCTTCTATAAAAAAATCTTTAAACTTCTTGTTAACCTTTCCTTTACACCACTTTATAATTTCACTCAATTTAACTTTTTCCATTTTAAAGTAATTTTTCTTCCTTTTTTCTATTAATTATTTCTTTTATTGCTTTTCTTGCTTCTTCTCTATCGTCAAAAGGGATTGTGACATCTTTTAATATTTGAAATGCTTCATGTCCTTTACCCGCTATAACAACACAGTCATTACTTTTTGCCATTGAAATGCCTTCGTATATTGCCTTTTTTCTATCAGGGATTGCAACATATTTCTTCCTGAGATAAAATGGAATACCTCTTTCAATATCTTTTATTATTTTAATTGGGTCTTCTGTTCTTGGATTATCAGATGTGATAATAACAAAATCAGCCATTTTTACTGCAATTTTTCCCATTAAAGGTCTTTTACTTTTATCTCTATCTCCTCCACATCCAAAAATGAGTATTATTCTTTTTGGTCTTAAACTTTTGACAGAAAGTAATAAATTGTTCAGTGCATGATGAGTATGTGCATAGTCAACAATAACTGAAAAATCCTGTCCTTCATCAATAAACTCAAATCTTCCAGGTACATTTTCAATCTTTAAAAATGCTTTTTGAACTGTTTCAAAAGGAATTTTATAAATATAAGAAAATGCAATTCCTGCAAGTAAATTATATACATTCCCCAGTCCACTAATTTTACTATTGAAAAATAATTTTTCATTTTCAATTGCAATTTCTAAATAGTTTCCTCCTTTTTCTACTCTATAACTCAAAAGTTTTACATTTGAGTTCCTGTTTTTACCAAATGTTATCCATTTAATACCATTTTTTTCACATCCCTTGATGAAAACTTTCGCATAGGGAGAATCTAAATTAATTATTCCGTATTTTTCCTTTTTTTCACTGTCTTTTAAATATCTCGTAAATAAAAGAAGTTTTGCATTTAAATAATTTTTAAATGTTTTATGATAATCAAGATGTTCATGGGAAGCAATGTTTGTAAAGATTCCAGCATTAAAGTCAATACCTTCTATCCTTCTCTGTTCACTTCCATGAGAAGAAACTTCCATAACAGCCCACTTACAACCATTTTTTAACATTTCAGAAAACATTTCAATTAAATCAAGTGATTCAGGAGTTGTATTTGTTGATACAATTTTTCTCTCTCCTATTTCATAAAAAATTGTTCCTATAAGACCTGCCTTAATTCCATTTTCATTTAATATTTCTTTTATTATAAAACTTGTTGTTGTTTTTCCATTTGTTCCTGTTATTCCTACAATATTTAATTTTTTTGAAGGGAAATCATAATAAATATTTGCAATCTCACTCAATGTTTTTTTAGTATCTTCAACAACAATTTCTGTAATATCTGCAGGTATAATTGAAGGTCTTTTGCTTACGATTACACATTTTGCTCCTCTTTCAATGGCTTCATTTATAAAGTTGTGGCCATCCTGTTTTGTTCCTTTTATTGCAATAAAAACATAATTTTCTTTAATTTTTCTTGAATCATAAGCAATTCCCTCAACTTCAAAATTATTAAGATTAAAAACCTTTTTTTTCTTGATATCTTTAATTAGTTCCTTTAGTTTCATTTTTATATACCATTTTTAAATCTTTTTCAGGAGGTATTTGATAATAATTTATTATTCTTACAAGTATATCCCTGAATATTGGAGCAGCAACAAGCCCTCCATAATAAGTTCCCATTGGTTCATCTACATTAACTGATATTGCTATATTTTTTTTCTTACTCAATAAAAATCCTACAAAAGAAGAAACATATTTTCCTTTTAAATAACCTCCATTCACTGCTTTTTGAGCAGTTCCTGTCTTCCCACATATGATATATCCATCAATTTTGGCAGAGGAGGCAGTTCCTTCTGAACTAACAACTTTTCTTAACATTTCTTTTACAATATTTGTTGTATTTGTTGATAAAATCTGTTCTTTTTCATCCTCATAATTATTAATTACATAACTTTTTTCGTCTTTGATTTCTTTTATTATATGAGGTTTAACAAGATATCCACCATTTGCAAATACAGAAATTGCTCTTATTCCCTGAATTGAAGTTATTCCAACCTCCTGTCCTATAGGTATGGCTGTAATTGAATATGAAGACCAGTTTTCAAGTGGTCTGAATATACCTCCTATTTCTCCCGGTAAGTCAATTCCTGTCCTTTCCCCAAATTTAAATTTTTTGCAATATTTATAGAGTTTTTCTTCTCCAAGAGACATTGCAATTTTAACAATCCCAATATTACTTGATTTAACAACTGTTTCTTCAAATGTTAAAATTCCATAAGGGTGAACATCATGAAGATAATGATCTCTTACAAACCATTTCCCATATTCGCACATTATTGTTGAATCTGGAGTAAAAATATTTTCCTCTATAGCAGCGGCAGCAGTAACAATTTTGAATACCGAACCTGGTTCAAAAAGGTCGGTAACACATTTATTTCTTATAATTGATAAATCAAATTTTGAAAAATTGTTTGGGTCATAATCAGGATAATTTGCAAGAGCAAGAATTTCTCCTGTGTCAGCATCCATTACAATAACAGAAATATTTTTTGGACTGAATTTTTCATATCCATTTTTAATTTCCTCTTCAACAATAAATTGAATATCTGAATCAATTGTTAAGACAATGTCTTTTCCCTTTTCTTCTTTTATAAGAGTTTTTTTAATAGAAGGAATTAAATTTCCCAGTCCATCCTTTAATACAAGATATATCCCATCTTTTCCTTTTAAAAATGAATCATAAAAATATTCAACTCCTTCAAGTCCTTTTCCATCAATATCTGTATAGCCAAGTATATGACAGGCGTGTCTTCCATAAGGATAAACTCTCTTATATTTTCTTTCAAAGTATATACCTTTAAGATTTGTTTTTTTTATTTTTTCATATTCTTCAATTTCAATATCTTTTTTGATTAAAGCATATGGTTCATTCATCTTTTCTTCTATCTGTTTTTTATCTATTTTAAGAATTTCGGACAGTTTATTTTTCAATTCGTTTAAATATTCTGGATTTTTTTCTTTTAATTTTTGAATCATCCATGTATCAAAATATAAAGAATAATTTGGTAAATTAAAAGCAAGAAGATTTCCCCATCTATCATAAATTTTACCTCTTTCTGCAAGAACTTTTATTTTTGCATATCTAGTTTTCCTTTCAATTATTTTATATTTTGAGTACATTATTACCTGAAGATTAAAAAGTTGACAGAAAATTAACAGAAAACCCGTAAAAAAAATAAGTTTTGTATATCTAATTCTTCTTTCAAAAATATCATCTTGTTTCTGCTTCAAGAATCCCCGTTTGTTTAGTATCCTGTACATTTTCTTCCTTTATTTCTAAATAGCACCAGTTTTTTGGAACTATAAGATTAATGTTTTTTTCTTTTGCAATTTTTATTAAATTTTCAGGTGTTGTTAGTTTTATAATTTGTAGATTATAATTCTTATTTAAAAGATTTAAAAAATCATATTTTTCTTTTAATTTGTCTGTTTCATAGCCAATATATATTATCTTCAAGTATAAAAAAACATAGACAGTTAGAAAAAAACCAATGGCTGTGAAAAATAAAAACCTTCTAAATTTATTTAAATTTCTCTTATTTTTTTTCATTTTTTTCTCCAACTCTCAGTTTTGCACTTCTACTTAAAGGATTTTTTTTTAACTCATCTTCAGATGCTATAACTGGTTTTTTTGTTAAGATGTTTATTTCACTTTTTTCTCTGAAAAAATTTTTTACAATTCTATCTTCAAGAGAATTAAAACTTATTACAAGAATTCTTCCCCAATTTTTTAAAAAAAATAATGAATTCTCAAGTCCTCTTTTCAAACAGTTTAATTCATTATTTGTTGCAATCCTTAAAGCAAGAAAAAATCTTGTGGCTGGATGTATTTTTTTCCTTTCTTTAAAATTCTGACATATAAAATCAGAAAATTCTCTTGTTGTTTCAAATTTTTTTTCCCTTCTTCTTTCAATAATTTTATCAACTATTTTTTCACAGTTTTTTATTTCCCCATAATTTTTGAATATATAAATTAAATCTTTTCTTTCCCATTTATTTAAAATATTATAAGCAGTTAAATTGGAAGATGTATCATATCTCATATCAAGGGGTCCATCTATTTGAAAACTGAAACCTCTTTTTCCATCTTTAATTTGCAACAGAGAAAAACCAAGGTCAAAGAGAAATCCATCAACTTTATAAATTTTTTCATTTTCTAAAATTTCTTTTATATTTTCAAAACCACCTTTTATAAGTTGAAAATTCTTAAAATTTTTTAAATTTTCTTTTGCTATTTCAAGCATTTTTTCGTCCTTGTCAATACAAATTAAAAAAATCTTTTTACCTGAAGAAAGTAAATATTTACTGTGTCCACCCGCTCCACATGTACAATCTACATAAATTCCTCCGTCTTTTAAATTCATCCATTTTAAAACTTCCTCTTTTAAAACAGGATAATGTTCTTCATTCCCATATTTTTTCTGCAATTTCTCCATAAGAAGGACCGTATTTTTCCCAGAATTCTTTCCAGTTTAACTCATCCCAGATTTCTATCCTTTTACCTGCACCAACTATAACGATGTTTTCTTTGATTCCTGCATATTCAATTAACTGTGAAGGTATCAAAATTCTACCCTGTTTATCCATTTTTTCCCTGAAAGAGCCAGAATAAAAAAGTCGTGTAAAAATTCTTGGATTTCCTTTTGTAAAAGAGAGTTCATTTATTTTTTCCACCTGTTGTTCAAAAATTTTTTCAGGAAAAACAAATAGACATTTTTCTATTCCTTTAGTTATGTAAACAATATTACTTCCCTCTTCCTTTATTAAATGTCTTAATTTAGAAGGAATGGTCACTCTTCCCTGGCTTTCTATGGCACTCCTATATTCACCAAAATATACCATTTTTCACCTTTTTTATAAAATTTAATACCCACTTTTAATTTTTGTCAAATTTTTTTGTTTTATAAAAAAGGTGGTTTTATTTTCTTTCTTCTTCTATTTTTTTCTGATATCCACTTTCAATATAACTTTTTAAGGGGTCAATTGGAATATTTTTTTCCAACCTTGCTTTAAAAACAATAGGTCTTACATCGCACAAAGAAGTTGCAGAATTAAAAGTTCTATTAGCAAGAATTATTTCATCCTTATCTTGAAATTCTTTTAATTTTTCTTCATCAACAAGAACACCTCTTGCGAGTGAAATTTGCAGTGAATCTATTGAATGTAAAATTGAATGAAATCTATTTTCTCTTCCACTTGCCTGGTCAATCATATAAGCCCAGTTTTTTATCTTTTCTTTATTACATATAACTTTACCCTTAACAAGTTCATAAAATATTCTTGCCATCTGTAGATTGGGTTCAACTGCATGGTCATCGTCTGCCGCATATCTTGTATTAAAATGAAAACCGCATGAGATATTTTCTGAAATTAAAATAGCAACTATTTGTTCTATATTTGTTCCATGTGGATGATGTCCAAGGTCAATCAAAACTCCTGCATTTTTCCCAAGTGCTCGGGTAAGGATATAGGATGTTCCCCAGTCAGGAATTGTTGTACTGTAAGTTCCTGGTTCAAATAATTTATATTCAACAAGAACTTTTACATCCTCTGGAATTTTTTCATAACTTTCAATTAGAGTTTTTTTCATTAATTCATAATTTTCTTTCAAATTAATCTGTCCCGGATAAAGAGAACCATCTGGGAACCATAATGTTAAAAGTTTATTTCCATATTTTTTGGAAATATCAGCCCCAAAAATAGTTTGTTCAATATATCTTTCTCTTGTTTTTTTATCAGGTGAGGTAAAACTTCCTCTATAAGAGCCAGTAAGAAAATATGTGGGATTTATGGCTCCAAGAGAAATTCCTTTTTCTTTTGTATATTCATAAACATCTTTAACAATTTTTTCATCAGGTTCAATTCCATCATTTGAGAAATCCCAGAGAATATGTGTTGCTATTCTGGGGGTGCATCCAGTTAGTTTGTGAACCAATGAAGCATCATCAATTTTTTCATATATGTTTCTTGCAAATCCTGGAGGGGTATAATTTCCAAATCTTCCACCACCAAAATTTCCAAATATCCAACTTGGTATTTCAACTTCAAAATTCTTTACATATTCAATTGCTTTTTTTACCTTTTTTTCTCCAAATTCTTCTTCAAGTTGTTTTATTCCATTTTCAATCCATTTTTCGTAATTCATATATGCCTCCTATTTTAAAATTTAACGAAGGAGTGACCTATAAGCCGGATTCTGTTTTAGGTGTCCATTCATCTTGGTCAGCAGTTACCTGCTGACTCTGTGCGGTCTACCCGAACCTTTTGGGGCAGGGAACCCATAGGTTCTGCTTGACCTTGCTCCGGGTGGGGTTTGCCATACTCCACTATACCACATAGTGGACGGTGAGCTCTTACCTCGCCTTTTCACCCTTATTCACCGGAATATGGTGAACGGTATGTTTTCTGTGGCACTTTCCAGGTATCGCTACCTGTTCCTGTTAGGAACCACCCTCCCTGCAGGAGTCCGGACTTTCCTCCCACCAAAATTTTAATGGGCGGACACCCGGTCACTCCTTCAAAATAAACCATTATTTTCAATGAACGAATTTGCAAGTTCATCAGCAATTTTATTTTCTTCTCTGTTAATATGGATAATCTTTATATTATTATACTTTGAAAATAAGAAAGTTGCTATCTTATGAAAAATTAATAATTTTTCATCCCTTACTTTATATTCTCCTGTAATTTGTTTGACAAGAAGTTGGCTATCACTTCTTACTTCAATTTCATCTGTTCTAAATGGTAGACATTCTATTAGAGCAAAAATTAGAGATAGATATTCTGCTATGTTATTTGTTGTGATTCCAATATAATCTCCAATTTTTTTATATATTTTTTCATTTTTAAAAATCACTATTCCGTAAGCACTTTTACCAGGATTTCCCTTTGATGCTCCATCAATATAGATAAGAATTTTTTCCATCAAAATAAAATTCTACTGCAATTTTCACACTGAATAATTTCTTCTTTCTTTTTTACTTTTTCCACTATAAAGGTAGGAAGGGTCATATAACATCCACCGCATATCCCATTTTCAATTTTTACCACTGCTATTTTGTCCTTTTTAGATTTCCTTATTTTTTCATATAAACTGTAAATTTTATATTCAATTTCTTTAACAAGATTTTCTCTTTCTTTCTTTTTCTCCTCAACCTGTATTTTAAGATTTTCTATTTTTTTTCTTTCTTCTTCTATTAACTTTGAAATTTTTTCCTTTGTTTTTTTAATTTCTTCCTCTAAACTTTTTTCTTTTTTCAATATATCATCTTCTTTTTCCATTAAAATGAGAATATCTTCTTCAATATCAGAAATTTTTTTCTTAATATTTGTTATTTCAATCAGAAGGGCTTCATATTCTTTATTTGATTTCACTTCATCAAGTTTTTTATTTAGATTTTTTAACTCTTCTTCATAACTTCTGACTTCAAGTTCTTTTTCTTTTCTGTCAAGTTGCAACTTTTTTAAATCATCTTTTAAAGTTTTTATCTGTTTTTCAATATCTTCAATTTCTTTGTTTAATTTTTTCTCTTTTTCAGGAAATGCATTTATCTCTTTTTCTTTTTCAAATATTTCATTGTCAATTTCCTGAAGAATCAAAAGTTTTTCTATTTCTTCATTTATCATTTTTTCCTTTCCAGTTGTCAATATAAATAATTATAAACTTTTTATTTTATTTTTTCAATAAAAATATCTTTAAAGGATTTTTTAAAAAACTCAATAAACTCTTTTTTGTTTGTTGTTGCTGTTCCGATTTTTCCAACAACAATTCCAGCAGCAAAGTTTGAAATTATAGCACTTTCTAAAATATCATTGCTTACAGATAGATAAAGTGAAAATATTCCGCAAACAGTATCTCCTGCTCCTGTCACATCGTAAACATCTTTTGCAATAGAAGGAATTTTATATATTTCCTCTTTATTTTTAAATATGAGCATACCATCCTTTCCAAGAGTTATTATTAAATTTTTACATTTTAGTAATTTTATTATTTCAATTCCTGTTTGAATGATATCTTTTAATTCTTTAACATTAATTTTTCCTATTCCAAGGCATGCTTCATTTTTATTGGGAGTAAGACAAAAAACATTTTTATAGAAATTAAAGTGTTCTGGCTTTGGATCAACAATTATTCTTTTTTTAAATTTTTTTAAAAAATTGATAATATCCTCAGTGATAATTCCTTTACCATAATCTGAAATAACAATAATTTCTGTACTTTCAATTTCTTTCAAAATAACATCTTTTATTTTTTCCTCTTCTTTTTTATTTAATTTTTCAATTTTTTCTCTATCAATTCTCACAATTTGTTGATTTTTTGCAATTACTCTTGTTTTAACAATAGTGGGGACATCCCTTTGAAGAATAAATGAATTGATTTTTTCTTTTTTCAGTATATCTTTCAAAATTTTTCCATTTTTATCCTTTCCAGTTGTTGAAATTAAGAAAATTTCCCCCCCCATACTCTTTATATTTAAAGCAAGATTCCCTGCGCCACCGAGTAAGAATTTTTCATTTTTTAATTCTACTACCGGAACAGGTGCTTCTGGAGAGATCCTTTCTACTTCTCCAAAAATATAGTGGTCAAGAATAATGTCTCCAATTATTAAAATTTTTTTTAAAGTGAACTTTTTAAAATTTTTTTCAATTTTTTCAAGATTTATAATCTTTTCTAAACTGAATTTCATCTATCATATCCAGAAAATTACATTTCCCTGTTTTCCTGTAATCATATCAATAATAAACCAGACACCTGCACATGTATAAAGTCCCAGAGGCAGTCCAAGAAAGAAATATTTAAACTTATTATAAATTTGAGCCCCTCCATATTTTAAAATCAATTTTTTAATTAGCCAGACAACAAATATTGAAAACCATAACTGGTCCATAAGCCATACAGGACCTATTAAAAATCCAATTGGATGTAAAGGCCACCAGAGGAAATTCTGTCTTGCAAAAATCAAAATACCCATTACAGCAAATCCTATTCCTCTGCATAACCATCCAATTTTATTTGGTAAGGTTGGATTTTTTATAATATCAGCAGCATATTTATAAGGTGCCTGAGGTCCGCCTACAAAATACCAGTTATTTAAATTAATTCCACCATATTTGTAAGCAAGTTTTAATTCAAGTATTAAGGTTGTAATTATATTTACAAAAATTGCTAAAAATAAAAACCAGAAAAACGGTCTTCTATTAGATTCTGATTTTTCTATCATTTTAAGCGACATTGAGGTAGATGCAAGAGGGAATGTTCTTAAATCAGCAGCATATATGTATGTTAATCCCAGAGCAATAATAGTAAATGGAGTTAAATTTTTGGAACCGAACATTGAGATAATTTGAGCAGAAGCAATTGTTGTTGCTACCATTGTTGGAATTCCGCCTTCACATACAATTCTCGTTAAAGTTAACCAGATTACAAAAGCAAAAATTAAAAACAAAACTGCGATATACCACTTCATTCCAGAAAAAAATAACCATAAAATCATAAATAAAGAACCAAATACAATCCCCCAGAAAGCACTTTTATAAGATAGAATTTCGTCTTTATCATCAACTTTTTTACCTATTGCACCAGCAAAAACATCCTTTAAATGATGTCTCCAGAGAAACAAACTATAGCCAATCATCATAATCATTGCACCCATTCCAAGGTGTGCAAAAATTGCTTCTCCTGAACATCCATAAATCCCAACATTTTCAGTACTTACAATTCCTGCGATATTAAACATCCCTCTTATAACTTTAAAAACTAAATTGAAAAACCAGAGAGAGAAAGCAACATCAAGATTGATAAAATAAATAAAGCCCATAACAGGAAAACTAACTCTGAAATTGAGAGTAAGAGTTCTTCTGAATATAGGTATTCCTTTTACAAGTTGAATTTTAGGAAATGCAGGGAAATAGAAATTTAAGGCAACAGATGTTCCTATTATAAAGGCGATTGAAAAACCAAACCACATTAATGGGTTCTTAAAAAAATTAGGTAAAATTCCTTTTCCTTCTTCGGTCATTTCTTTTGGTAAAATTGTAAGAGGATAAACAAGTTTTTCTCTTTCTGCCCACTGTTTTCTCAAAATAGAAGCGATACATATCATAACAAAATAAAGTGTAAAAATAAAAGGGAGCCAGAAAATTAATGGTAAAATCCATATTTTCCAGGGTATTGCCATTCCTTTTGGGAGACCTTCATAAAAATATTTCACTGCCTCTTTATCTGTAACAAAGAGAACTTTTTTCAAATAAGGAATTATAAGTTTTTCCCATTCATTCTGGGGACTTGAATAATATGTTGGTGCAGAAATTATTGGTAAAATTTGACTTCCCAATCCCATTTCAGTTACAGAAGAAGCAACAAGCATCATTGAATATACTACAAGTAATTCACCTGGATTAAAAGCAATATTTTTCTTTATCTTTTTCTGTATTAATTTTAGAAAAGTGTTTATTATGAAAACTAAAATAAAAAATATGAAAATTGCACCTGCAGGCATGTGGTCAATTGCCATATATGAAGCATGAATTACATCTGTGGAATAATGGTCAACAAAAGCAATTAAAATTGAGAATAAAATACCTGTTATAAAACTTCTTTTTGTGAAAAAAGTGTTCATATTTTCCCCCCTTTTATTTCATTTTCAACTATATAAGAAACATTTAAAATATTTTCTTCTTTAAAATAAGGACTTATAAATTGTACACCAACAGGTAAATTATTATATGAAAAACCACAAGGTATACTTATTGCTGGAAGTCCTGCAAGGTTTATATTCACTGTGAAAATGTCTGAAAGATACATTTTTAATGGTTCGTCTTTTTTTTCACCAATTTTAAAAGGAAGTTCAGGAGTTGTTGGTGTTACTATTACATCAACTTTTTTAAATGCTTCTTCAAAGTCATTTTTTATCAATGTTCTTACTTTCTGTGCTTTTAAATAATATGCTTCATAATAACCTGAAGATAAAACATAAGTACCGAGTATAATTCTTCTTTTAACCTCTTCTCCAAATCCTTCACCCCTTGTTTTCATATACATTTCCATTAAATTTTTATAATCCTGGGTTCTATATCCATATTTTACACCGTCAAATCTTGCAAGATTTGAACTGGCTTCTGCTGTTGCAATTATGTAGTATGTAGCAATTCCATAAGAAGTATGAGGTAAAGAAATTTCTTCAATTTTTGCTCCTGTATTTTCCAGAATTTTTAAAACTTTTAAAATTTTTTCCTCTACTTCTTTCTCTATCCCTTCTGTAAAATATTCCTTTGGTACACCTATTTTTATATTTTTTAAATCTTTCTCAAGAAAATTTATATAATCAGGTACCATAATTTCAACACTTGTAGAATCAAATTTGTCTTTACCACTTATAACTTTTAAAATAAGTGCATTATCTTTTACATTTTTTGTTATTGGTCCTATCTGGTCAAGAGAAGAAGCAAAAGCAATAAGTCCATATCTTGATACTCTTCCATAAGTTGGTTTCATCCCCACAACTCCACAAAAAGCAGATGGCTGTCTAATTGAACCACCTGTATCTGAACCGAGGGAAGCGAAACATAGATTGGAAGCAACTGAAGCAGTAGAACCACCTGAAGAGCCACCAGGTACTCTTTCTAAATCAAAAGGATTTTTTGTTGGACCAAATGCTGAATTTTCAGTTGAAGAACCAAAGGCAAATTCATCCATATTTGTTTTTCCAATTATTATAGCACCCGCATTTTTCAATCTTTCAATAACAGTTGCATCATAAGGAGGTATGAAATTTTCAAGAATCTTTGAAGCACATGTTGTTGGCATTCCTTTTGTACAGATATTATCCTTTATTGAAACCGGTATCCCTTCAAGTTCTTTTAATTCCTCTCCCTTTGCTATCTTTTCGTCAATCCTTTTCGCTTCTTCAATTGTTTTTTCGGTTACATAAAGGTAGGAATGAATATCTTTGTCTTTTCTGTAAATTTCTTCAAGCAATAATGACACTACTTCTGATGGTTTGACCTCTTTTTTTTTATATAGTTTCTTTAATTCACAAACACTGAAACTCAAAATCTCGCTTTTCATAAATACTTTCTTGGGTCTGTTATTTTTCCTTCTATACAACTTGCTGCAACAGTTGCAGGAGAAGCAAGATAAATGAAGGCATTTGGATTACCCATTCTTCCTTTAAAATTCCTGTTTGCTGTTGATATTACAACCTCTCCATCAGATGGTATTCCCTGATGGGTTCCAACACAAGGGCCACAACCAGGATTTGTAACACATGCACCACTTTCAATCAAAATTTCAATGTATCCTTTTTTTAAACATTCAAGATAAATTTCTCTTGAGCCTGGAGTACATATCAATCTAATTCCTTTTTTTATTTTCTTTCCTTTTAAAATTTTTGCAGCAATTTCAAAATCACTCACTCTACCATTTGTGCATGTACCTATAAAACCCTGATTTATTTCTGTTCCTTCAACTTCTTCAACATTGCATACATTATCAACCTGATGTGGTTTTGCTATTTGAGGTGATATATTTGAAATATCAAAATTAAAAATACTTTCATAAGTGGCATCTTTATCAGGAAAAACAGGAGTATATTCTTTTATTCTTCTTTTTTCCATGTATTCTTTTGTTTTTTCGTCAAATTCCATAATCCCACATTTTGCTCCTATTTCAGTTGTTAAATTACATAGTGTAAATCTTTCATCCATAGATAAATTTTTTATTACTTCTCCTTTTATTTCAACTGATTTATAAATTGCTCCTTCTGCTTTTAAATTTTTTACTATATATAATGCAATATCTTTCCCAAAAATTCCGAAAGGAATTTTCCCTGTTATTTCTATCTTTATTGTTTCAGGTACTTTAAACCATAAAGAGCCGGTTACAAGTGCTATTGCAAGGTCTGTTGAACCAACTCCACTTGCAAAGCAGTTTAAAGCACCATAAGTTGGAGTGTGACTGTCTGCACCTAAAACAAGGTCTCCAGGTTTTACCTTTCCTTTTTCTGGAAGAAGAACATGACATACACCTTCTCCAACTTCAAAGATTTCTATACCATATTTCTTTGCAAATTCTCTCATCAATTTATGTAAAGAGGAAACCCCTTCATTTGGACTTGGACTGTTATGGTCAATTACAAATACAGATTTTTTCGGGTCAAAAACCTCATTTATTCCAAGATTTTCAAAACTTTTAATTACCAAAGGCGCAGTTCCATCCTGAGCCATTAAAAAATCAACTTTAGCAAGAACTATTTCTCCACTTCTTGCATCTTTTCCTGAATGAGAGGATAAGATTTTCTCAACTATTGTTTTTCCCATTTTTAAGGTGTCATTGTCATTAAAAGACGTGCTTCTTCAGGATATTTTGCAATAAATATCAATTCATCTTCAGTAACTGGTTTCTGTTTATGAACATTTGCATATCTTGCAAGTTCAAGAATTTTTCTTGCTTCATCATCATCCTTAAATTCAATTTCAAGTTTACCATATATATTTCTTAAACCCTTAATTCCACTATATTCTCCAAGTATAATCATCCTTCCTGTCTCAACTATTTCTGGCTCTCCTCTTCCAAGTTCTTCAAAATCATAAAGTTCATAATTTCTTCTATCCTTTAAAGCTCCATCAACATGAATACCTGAAGAATGAGTAAATGCATTTTTACCAACACCAACCTGATTTATTGGAATTGGGACTTTGAATGCATATGAAGCATAATGGGTAATTTTCCATGCCATTTTTAAATTTATATTTTCATCAAGTTTATATTTATTCATACCTGCTCCATATTTAATTGCGAGAATACAAGAAACAAGGTCAGCATTTCCTGCTCTTTCGCCCATTCCATTAATTGTTGTGTTTATATATGCATCAACTCCTGCATCAATCGCTGCCTTTGCTCCTGCAATAGAACAAGCAACAGCCATTCCAATGTCATTATGACAGTGAAGTTCAATAGGCATTTTTGTACTTTCAGCAAGTTTGTAAATATTTTCGTATATTGTAAAAGGAGTATCATATCCAAGTGTATCACAATATCTTATTCTATCCGCACCTGCTTCTTTTGCTGCAAGTGCAAATTCTATTAAATTTTCTATTTTTGTCCTTGAAGCATCTTCTGCGTTAACTCCAATTGTCTCTGCTCCAAGTGCTTTTGCTGCTTTTACTGCTTCAACCATTGCTTTTATTACTTCTCCAAAACCCATTTTTCCTTGAAATTTGCCCATTATCATCTGTTCAGATGTGGAAATTGAGAGATTTACATGTTTTAATTTCGGTATATTTTTAAATGCTTCTTCTACATCACTTGTAATCGCTCTTAACCAACCTGAAATTCTTATAGGATGTAAAACTTTTTTTTCCACAAGATTCATATTTGCGTTAAGGTAATTTATCTCATGCTTTGTTACAGGAAAACCTGCTTCACTCTGAAATATTCCCATCTGATTTAAATAAATATTAATCATCGTCTTCTCAAGTTTTGCAAGCCCAAGATGTGCTGTTTGAACACCATCCCTATTTGTAACATCTATAAAATATATTTTATTCATATTTTCACCTCCTTAAGATTTAAAACTTCCGCCTTCTGTGCTTTATGTGGATGTTCTGTTCCTCTATAAACTTTCAACTTTTTTAACATTTTTCTACCAAGAGAATTTTTGGGAAGCATACCCTCAACAGCGAGTTTAATAACTGCTTCTGGCCTTCTATTTAATAATGAGATAAGTTTTTCTTCTTTTAAATGTCCAAGATATCCTGTAATATGTTTGTAATAAATTTTATCTGTTAATTTTTTTCCTGTTACCTTTATCTTTTCAGCATTTATTACTATCACAAAATCTCCTGTGTCAACATTCGGAGTATAAATTGGTTTATGTTTTCCCATTAAGATTTTAGCCACCTTACTTGCAAGCCGTCCAAGAATCTGTCCATCTGCGTCAACAATGTACCATTTTCTTTTTATTCTTTCTTTCTTTGGAACCTGTGTTTTTGTCATTTTTCCTCCTGTGTTGATATAAAAAACAGGTAATCGGTTTTTTAAATTTAATTAATTTTAACTGAAAAAAAAATTTTCGTCAATAAAATTTAAGATTGACAGAAAGTAGAAAAAAATATAAATTAAGTAAAAAGATTTTTGAGGAAAAAATATGATAGAAATTTTAATTTTTCTAGTTATTTTATTTTTTTCTATTATTGTTCATGAAGTATCACATGGGTATGCTGCATTAAAAAATGGAGACCCAACAGCCAAATATATGGGACGACTTACTTTAAATCCAATTCCACATATAGACCCTGTTGGTACACTTCTTCTTCCTTTCCTTCTTATTGTTTTACATTTTCCTATTTTAATAGGAGTTGCAAAACCTGTTCCAATAAATCCTTATTACTTTAGAAATTATAGAACAGGTATGATAACTGTTGGAATTTCCGGACCATTAAGCAATATTCTTCTTGGAATTATTTTTGCTTTTATTTATAAACTTTTTCCATCCAGTATTGTAAGTGGATATTTAAAAATGGGAAGTTTTATCAATTTTATTCTTGCTTTTTTTAATTTAATACCAATTCCTCCACTTGATGGTTCAAGAGTAGTTGCTGTTTTACTACCTTACAAATTAAGGTTTGGATATGAAAAAATTGAAAGGTATGGATTATTTTTAGTTCTACTTCTTGCAATGACAGGGTTTTTGAACTGGCTTTCTCCTTTAAGTCAATCTCTCACAAATTTTTTCATTAATCTTTAAAACAAAATTTTTTTTCCGGTATAATCTATTTAAAAAAGGAGGGTTTATGAAATTTAATATAATTGTTCGTTTTTTTGCAGAGATGGGATGGCAGGCACTTGGTAAAATTTCAAACCCTCTGACAGGTAAAACAGAAAAAAATCTTGAGATTGCAAAACAGGTAATAGAATTGCTTGAAACATTGAAAGAAAAAACGAAAGGGAACCTAACAGAAGAAGAAGATAAATTTTTAAACTCTGCAATTGCCGATTTACAGTTAAATTATGTTGAGGAAGTTTCTAAGGGAAAAAAGGAAAATGAATCAGAAAATAAAACTTAAATTAAAAACATTACCCGATTCTCCTGGTGTTTATTTAATGAAGGATAAAGAAGGTAATGTTATTTATGTTGGCAAAGCATCTTCTTTATTAAAAAGAGTTCGTTCTTATTTCTCTCCTTCAGGGAACAATACAAAAATCCTTGCACTTGCTGAAAAAATATATGATTTTGAAGTTATTCCTGTTATTTCAGAAGCGGAAGGTCTTATTCTTGAAAATCAACTTATAAAAAAATACAAGCCAAAATATAATACAAATTTAAAGGATGATAAAAGTTATCCTTTACTTAAGATAACAAAAGAAGAATTTCCTTCAGTTCAGATAGTAAGAGAGAAAAAAACAGATAAAGCAATTTATTTTGGTCCATTTACAAATAAAAAACTTTTGAAAGAGACAGTCAGATTTTTGAGAAAATTTTATCCTGTCAGAAACTGTAAAAAGAATGTTTCTACTGGAAAAGTAAAATTGTGCATTCAGTATCATATAGGTAGATGTTCAGGTCCATGTGAGAACAAAATAAAAAAAGAAGAATATCAAAAACTTGTTGAAGGAATAATTGCTTTTTTTGAAGGTAAATATAAAGAATTTGAAAAAAAACTTAAGAAATGGATGCTGGAAGAGATTAAAAAGTTGAATTTTGAAGAGGCAGATAAAATTAAAAAGAGGTTGTTTCTATTGAATGAAATGGCAGAAAAATTTCCTGTGAGAGAGGAAGAGGAATTATATAGGTACAGTGAAGAAAATATTTTATTCAATCTTTCAAAGATTTTGAAATTGAGTAAAATACCGAATTTAATAGAAGGTTATGATATTTCAAATATTTCAGGAGATTTTGCTGTTGGAAGTAAGGTTTCTTTTATTGCTGGTATTCCATATAAAGATGGTTACAGAAGATATAAAATAAAAACTGTTGAAGGAATTGATGATTATAAAATGCTTGAAGAAGTTTTAATAAGAAGATTTGATACTGAAGAAGAGAAAAAACAGATTCCTGATTTAATTCTTGTAGATGGAGGAAAGGGACAGTTGGGAGTTGCAGTTTCTGTATTAAAAAGGTATAATTTAAAAATTCCTGTTATTTCACTTGCGAAAAGAGAAGAGAAAATTTTTGTTGAGTGGAGTGAAGAGGGTATAATTTTACCTATTTCTTCACCTGAATTGCAGTTATTACAGAGAATACGAGATGAAGCCCATAGATTTGCTATTTCTTATCACAGAAAGATAAGGAGTAAAAATTTTAAATTTTCTTTTCTTGATGAAATAAAAGGAATTGGTGAAAAAACAAAAAAAAGAATTATTATGAATTTTCCTGATGTAAATCTTATTGCAAATTTAAATGTAGTTCAACTTAAACAGATAGGAATAAATGAAAAAATAGCCGAAAAAATTATTGAAAAAGCAAGGGAGGTGATTTCAAATGAAAAATGAGAAAATTTTTGAGAAATTTTTAATTTTTGGCATAGGAAGTATTTATTTTATTGGTGAAAATCTGAAAAGAATTATGAAGGAAATTGAAAAGGAAGGGAATGAACATGCTGAATCAATAGAAAAGATAAAGAAGGAAATACTGAAATTTATAAAAATGCCAAAAAATCTTATTGTAGAGTTTTTAAAATCATGTGACTTTATTACAAAAGAAGACCTTGAAAAATTTAAGGAAGATATAAAAAATGGTTAAATTTATTGATGAAGTACAGATATTTGTGAAAAGTGGGAAAGGAGGAGATGGTTGTATTGCTTTTAGAAGAGAAAGGTGTATTCCTAAGGGAGGTCCATGGGGAGGGGATGGTGGAAAGGGTGGAGATGTAATTTTTAAAGCAGTAAAAAATAAAAAAACACTTATTGATTTCCATTTTCAAAAACATTTTTATGCAGAAAACGGAAGACCTGGAAGCAGTAATAATAAGAAAGGAAAAGATGGAGAGGATTTAATAATTGAAGTGCCCTGTGGAACAATTGTAAAAGAGGTTATAAATGGAGAAGAAACTCTTCTATCAGACCTTGTTAACGAAGGTGATACTGTTATTGTTGCAAAAGGTGGTAAAGGAGGTCTCGGTAATACTCATTTTAAATCGTCAACAAATCAAGCACCAAGAATAGCAACAAAAGGAGAACCTGGAGAAGAGAAAGTAATAAAACTTGAATTGAAACTTATTGCAGATGTTGGAATAATTGGTTATCCAAATAGTGGAAAAAGTACTCTTTTATCCAAAATTTCAAAAGCAAAACCCAAAATCGCTGATTATCCTTTTACAACCCTTGAACCAAATCTTGGACTTGTTGATCTCGGAGATTTTAGAAGTTTTGTTGTAGCGGATATACCCGGTTTAATTGAAGGTGCTTCAAAGGGTAAAGGGCTTGGAATTAAATTTTTAAAACATATAGAAAGAACAAAAATTCTTATTCACCTTTTAGATTTAAGTGAAAATGGTATAATAAATAGATACCAGAATATAAGGAAAGAGTTAAAAAATTACAGTGATAAACTTGTTGAAAAAAAAGAAATTGTTGTTGGAAATAAAATAGACCTTGAAGAGAGTAAGAAAAATATAAAACTTGCAACCGATTATTTTAAAGAAATATATTTTATTTCTGCTTTAAAAGGAGAAGGAATAAAAGAATTGCTTGAAAGAATATGGAAGGAATTGAAAAATGATTAAATTGAAGGAAAGAATAGAAGATATTAAAAAGTACTGGGAAGAAATAAAGGAAAAATTTAAAATTAAAGAGGACTTAAAAACATTTGAATTACTTGAAAAAGAAATGCATGAAAAGGGATTTCTTGATGATAAAAACAAAATAGAATTATGGACTTCTTTAAAAGAAAAAAAAGAATTAGTTGATGAAATTGAGAAAGACATTAAAGAAAGTGAAACATTGTTTGAACTTATAGAGGAAAGTACCGATGAGGAACTTGAAAGAGAGGGTGAAGAAATTTTGAAAAGATTAGAAGAAAATATAAAAAAAATTAAATTTGAATATATTTGGAAGGAAGAAGATGTAAATAATGCAATAATCACATTGCATTCAGGGACAGGTGGTACAGAAGCGTGTGACTGGGTAAGTATGTTATGGAGAATGTACAGTAAGTGGGCGTCAAAAAAAGGATATGATGTAAAAGTTATTGATTTTTTACCTGGTGAAGAAGCAGGATTGAAAAGAATAACAGCAATAATTTCTGGAAAAAATGCTTATGGATACTTAAAAGGAGAAACAGGTGTTCACCGTCTTGTTAGAATATCACCCTTTGATGCCAATAAAAGAAGACATACAAGTTTTGCAGGAGTAAGTGTTATTCCTGAGGTTAAAGAAGATATAAAAATTGAAATAAAGGATGAGGATATAGAGATTGAAACATTCAGGGCTGGTGGTCACGGAGGACAGAATGTAAATAAAGTGGAAACAGCAGTAAGAATAAAACATAAACCAACAGGAATTGTTGTTCAGTGTCAGAATGAAAGAAGTCAATTTAAAAATAGAGAGATTGCAATGAAAATATTGAAAAGTAGATTGTATCAATTATATCTTGAAGAGAAAAGGAAAAGTCAGGAAGAAAAAAGAAGTCAGGAGAAAGAAATTACATGGGGAAGTCAGATAAGGTCCTATATTTTCTGTCCTTATACACTTGTTAAAGACCACAGGACTGAAGTTGAAACATCAAATATTGAAGGAGTTATGGACGGCGATATTGATGAATTTTTAGAGGCAGAGATAGAATGGCTGGCAAAAAGATAAAAGTTCTTATAAGTGCAGGACCAACAAGAGAATATATAGACCCTGTCAGATTTATAAGTAATCCTTCCACAGGAAAAATGGGTTATTTAATTGCTGAATATGCTAAAAAAAAGGGATTTGATGTTATTCTTGTGAGCGGTCCAACTTATTTAAAACCACCTGAAGGTGTAAAATTAATTAAAGTTGAAACAGCAGAAGAAATGCAAAAAGAAATTTTAAAAAATTTTCCAAAAGTTGATTTACTAATAATGGCGGCTGCTGTTAGTGATTGGCGTCCTTTTAGAAAATTCAAAAATAAACTTAAAAGAAAAAATCAATGGACACTTAAACTTATTCCAAATCCTGATATTCTTAAAAGTGTTGCAAAAATAAAAAAAGAAAGTCAGAAAGTTGTTGGATTTGCACTTGAAACAGAAAATATTATAAAAAATGCAGAGAAAAAATTAAAAGAAAAGAAATTAGACCTTATTATAGGAAATACACCTGATTTTTTTGGAAAAGGGAAAAAATCAGATGTATGGTTTATATTCAAAGATGGTAAAGTCATAAATTTTAAAATAAAAAAAGAACAACTCCCACCTAAAATATTTGAAGTTTTTTTCTAATTTTTACTTTTGATAAATTTTTGATATAATCAGATGAAAAAAGGAGTGAAAATGAATAGAAATGTTAAAATTGGGATTATAGGAGTTGGACAGATTGGTAAAAGTCATATAAAAAAATATGAGGTCATTCCTGATGCGGAAATTGTGGCAGTTTGTGATGTTAATGAGGAAGAAGCAAAAAAGGTCTGTGAAACTCATAATATCCCGAAATATTATACTGATTTTAAAGAACTTTTGAAAAGAGAAGATATTGAAGCAGTTGATGTATGTCTTCATAATAATCTACACATGCCTGTTACTGTTGAAGCATTGAATTCAGGAAAACATGTATACTGTGAAAAACCAATGGCTGGTTCTTATGCAGATGCTTTAAAAATGTATGAAACAGCCAGAAAAACAAAAAGATATTTAAACATTCAACTTAATACTTTATTTTCAAAAGAAACAAAAGCAGCAAAAATTTTAATTGAAAAAGGATATCTTGGAAAAATATACTACGGAAGAAGTACTGGTTACAGGCGACTTGGAAGACCTTTTGTTGATGGATACGGTTCAAAGTTTTTTGTTCAAAAAGAAGTTGCTGCTGGTGGTGCTTTATATGACATGGGAGTTTATCATATTGCAAATTTACTTTATCTTATGGGAAATCCTGAAGTTTTAAGAATAAGTGGAAAAACTTATCAGGAAGTTGAAATTAATGAAAAAAGAAAAGAAATAAGTAATTGCAATGTAGAAGAACTTGGTATAGGATTTGTTAAATTTAAGAATAATATAGTGATGGAAATAGTGGAAGCGTGGGCAATACATCTTGACCCTTTTGAAAGTTCATACATAGTTGGAAATAAGGGAGGGATTCGTTTAAATCCTTTGAGATACTTTACAAATATAGAAGGAGATATGCCAATGGATGCCACATTTAATCTTGATATACTGGATTACAGATGGCACAATGTTTATGAAAATGGAGATGTTTATGACAGTCCACAACATCACTGGATTGCTGTTCTTCAGGGCAGGGTTGAATTATTACCAACAGCGGAAATTGCTTTAAATACAATGTTGATTTCAGAAGGAATTTATTTATCAGATGTTCTTGGAAGAGAAGTAACAGCAGAAGAAGTAAAACAGAATTCAAAATCAACTGCTTTAAAAATTTAAAAAAAGGAGGAAAAGATGAAAGTAAAAATAGCGGTTCAGTTGTTTTCTGTGAGAAATGATTGTGCAAAGGATTTTTATGGGACTTTAAAAGAAGTGGCAAAAATTGGATATGAAGGGGTTGAATTTGCTGGATATTATGAAAAAAGTGCAGAAGAAATAAAAAAGATGCTTGATGATTTTAATTTAAAAGTTGCTGGAACTCATATAAGGATAGATACTTTACTTGGAGATGAACTTAAAAAAACAATTGAATTTAATAGGATTATAGGAAATAAATATCTGATTGTTCCAATTTTACCTGAAGAAATGAGAAATTCAAAAGAAAAATGGTTAGAGGCAGCAAAACTATTCAATAAAATTTCAGATGAAGTAAGGAAAGAAGGGATGTATGTTGGATATCACAATCATGCAGTTGAATTTCAGAAAATTGATGGTGAATATCCCTGGGATATATTTTTTAAAAATACAGTGCATGATGTTGTAATGCAACTTGACACAGGAAATGCAATGAGAGGAGAGGCAAAACCTGAAGAACTTATAGAAATTATAAAAAGATATCCAAAAAGAGCATTAACTGTTCATGTAAAAGAATTCTCTTCAAAAAATGATAAAGCAATTATAGGAGAAGGAGATATAAACTGGAAAGAATTTGTAAAAGTTTGTTTTGATTTTGGGAATACTGAATGGTTTATTATTGAACAGGAAAGTTATGCATATTCACCTATTGAATGTATAAAAAAATGCTATGAAAATTTCAAAAAAATTACTTCTGAAATTTAATCTTTTAAATCCTTTGTCTATCAACCTTCTTCTCTGCCCACCTTTAAGGTGGGAGAAAAACGGGTTGGAAAAAAGCGGAGGGTGAGGGACTCGAACCCCCATGTCCCGAAAGGGACGGCGGATTTCAAGTCCGCTGCCTTACCGATTAGACTAACCCTCCACTTTTTAATATTTTAACCTTTATTTTCTTGTCTGTAAAGATTAAATTGAAAAAAATTATTGAGAGTGTTAATATTTTTAATAGAGGATAAAAAAAATGAATCAGAGAAAAAAGAAGATACTTGCTTCATCTATTGTAATTGTTTTGGTTATCTTTACTATTGTTTTAAATCGCTTTTCTTCCTGTAAAACAGAAAAGTCAAAAATTACAATAAATCAGATTATCTCTCCAGAAGAAATAAAATTCAGACAAAAATTTATTGCGGGAGATAAAGATGCAGAGTATAAAATTGGACTTATTAAAATTCAGGGAGAGATGACCGGATATCCTGAAAAATATTATTCAAGAAGCATATCTGAAGTAGTTAAAGCCGCTTTTGATTATGTTAAACAGGATGAAAAAGTAAAAGGAATAATCCTTCAAATAAATACTCCTGGAGGAGATATAATTGAAGTTGAAAAGATATATGAGAAAATACTGGAAGTGAAAAAGGTAAAACCGATTGTTGCACTTCTTGAAAATATTGCTACTTCTGGTGGATATTACTGTGCTGTTGCAACAGATAAA
>DAORXQ010000019.1 GCA_035371905.1 bacterium
CTTATCTTGAGAATAAATATCAGTTAATTCTTTCTCAGAAATTTCCTTGTCTTTGAGTCTAATTTCATAGGCTTCTAACTCTTTATTCATTAAGTCTATTCTATCATCTATTAGTCTTTTATCTAAATTTAATAAATTCAGTATATGTTTTTTGTGCTCTTTTTCAATTTCTTGATTTTTAAGTTGCTCTATTTTAGGAATTTCATCTAAAGATTGTTTTTGAGTTAGTTCTAAAATAGCTTGATTATAAGTTTGTTCTATACTTTCTAATTCAGAAGTATGTCTTTTAGCTTCTACTTCTTTTGCTTGATAGTAAGTCTTTGATATAAATCTGCCTAATTGCTTGTTTAAATCTATTATATCTGATAAATTTTTAGATTCAGCTTCTAAGAATTCTCTATGATAAATTTTCTGAAGTCTTAGTCTATAATCATTAAGAAGTTTTTGAGCATTAATTGTTTCTTGAATGCCTTTAGTTTGTCTGATTATTGGAATATATTCTTCAAGTTCCTTGATTTTGTTTAAACCATCAAGATAGTTTTTAATAAATGGAATCTCACCTTCAGACCTGGTTAATTCTTTCCTTAATTCTTCAAACTTTCCAAGAATCTCTTTAATTATTGAAGCTCGTTTTTCAAGAACTTGATTTATAGTTTCTTGATTTAAATTTTCAATAATAATTCTTTTGCTTAACTCATCATAAATATAAAATTGCTCCTTGAGAGATAAATTATTTTCTTTAATCTTTATTTCAGTCTCTTCAAGGATTTTCTTTACATCATTTTCAGTTAATATTGTTAATCTTCTGGTTTTCAACCAGTCCTGATATTCTTGTGTAATTGGTGTAATTTTAGATTTTATAACTTCAAAAGCTTTAACTAACTCTTCTTTTTTTATTTCACCTCTATAGTATTTAACCATAGCTTTGTCTAAATCTAAAAGCGATTGTTTTAATTCAGTAATTGAAGCTTTAGTTGGTCTGAACCCTTGTTCAATAGCTTTACTTAAATTTTGGATTGTTTGAGCATATGATTTATAAGCCTCTTCTGCTTTTTCACGCCATTGTGCCTCTAAATCTATCTGTTTTCTCTTCCTTTCTATTAAACCTGATAAAGCACCACCAATAGCAGTTAATAAGACTACTATTCCAGATAATATTGGATGAGTTAATACTAAACTTGAAATTGTAACAAAAACTTCTTTAAACCCAATAACTAAAGCAGGTAAAGAATTAATTATTCTTGCTAAAGTATCTCCAAACCTAACTATTGAACCTAAAACAAAGGAACCAGGACCTAAATAAATCAAAGCATAAGCTGCGAAAGATTTTAATCCATTAGGTAATTTTACCCAAAGCTCAGCAATACTTGTAGTGATGTCTTTTAATTTTTCAAAAAATGATTTTGAACTTGCTACTATATCACCAAAAATTTTAATATAAGTTAATTTCAATTCTTGTATTATTTTACCAAGATTCACATTAGCTTTTACTATAGCATCAGTATCAATAACCATTCTATTAGCAAAATCTTCTGACTCTGATTTTAATCTCTTTAAATCTTCTGTGCTTAAACCCAATAGTGGAGCAAATCTTTCAAATTGAGTACCAAGAAGTTTCTGTGCTACCCAAGACCTACCAAATTGAACTTCTAATTCTTTAAGTGCGAATATTACCTGCCAAAATGATTCATATGAAGGTTTCATTTCCTCACCTAATTTATAATAACTTATCCCAACCTTATCTAAGGCTTCTTTTACTCTTTCAGCAACAAATGAAGTCCCTTGTCCTGCTGAGATTAAAGCTTGATAAATGTTTCCAATGCCTTGTATTAAATCATCAAATTGGATACCTAAAGCTCCTGTAGTATATTTAAGCGATAATATCTGTTTTTGAGTTAAATCTAAAGCACCTTGTCCTTTCAAAACTTCAACTGAGAACTGTCTTACCGCAGCTATTCCACTATACCAGATACCAGAAAGAATCATTCCAAAAAACCTTAAGCTATTACCTATTCTATCCCATTCCAGTCGTTGTCTATAAAGAATACCCTCTACTGTTCTTAATTGATAAATTTTAGATAAGATTAGTTGAAGTTCTTCTTTAGATTTTTCATTTAATTCACCTTGTTGTTCTATAAATTTTCGTATTCTTGGGTCAGCACGATAAGCTGAAATTCGTTCAATTAAAATCTGTCTTGAAGTTTCTATTTGTATTTCTTTTTCTTTCTCTCGTTTTAATTGTTGTTGTAATTTTAATTCTTCTTTCTTGGCTCTTTCTTTCTCAGCAATTGCTTGTTTTTCTAATTTAATCTTTTCTTTTTCTTCTCTAAGAATAGTCCTAAAATAACTTGCTTGTTCTGCACCTAAGAAATATTGTTTTCTTAAATTCTCAAGTTTTTCAGAGGAGAGCCTTTTCAAAATTAATTCAACTTCTTTTTCAGTAAATTTTGAGCGTAAGAAGTCTTTATAAGTCTCAGACAAATATTTAAGTTTTTCTATATCTTCCCTTGTTCTGCCTGGAACAAGTCCTAATACAAATTTTGTTGGTAAACCAAAACTTATTAATTCTCTTTGGATAGGTCGTTTTTCCCTTAATTCAAGTTCTCTTATTGGTCTAACGGTCTCAGAGATTTCCTGTAATTTTTTAAGTTCTCGTCTTTGTTCTAACCATCTTCTATATCCTTCTTGTCGTTTTTGTTCAATCTCTTGGATTCTTTTTTGGGATTTTTCTTCTTCTATAATCTGCTTTACATACTTTTCATAATACTCTTTCTGAACTTTTTGAGCTATCGTCTTAGCTTGGTCCATATCTGTGATAGTTTTCTTTAATTCTTTTTCAGTATTCAAAGCTTTCAATATTGTCTCAGAAGTTTTTGCTTGGTCCTCTGTTAAATATTTAGCCATTTGTAATTTTTGAATGAAAGGCAAAATTTCTTTATTGATATACTCTATTAATTTAGCTTCTCTTTCAAGGAAGGATTTTCTAATTTCTTCTTCTTTACTTATTTTTGCTTCTCGTTCAGATAGATATTTTTCAGCCCTTGAAGCTTGAAACTCCTTGAATTTGATTAAAGGTTCTTTAAAGAATGAGGAAATATAGGACCCTATCTTTTGTATTCCTTCACCTGACATTAAAGTTCTTACAATAACCTTTACATTAATTGGTAGTTCCATTATATCACCTCTAATTCTGTTTCTTCTTTCTTATCCTCTAAAAATTCTTTAAATATTTTAAAACCTTCTTCTGTCCTTGAACCTATTATAGCAAGAAATATCAAATAACTCAAATCTTTTAGTTCGTTCTCTTTCATTTTCTTTAGATATTCATATGTTATAATCATCTGTTTTAGTGTCATTTTCTTTAATACATAATCTAATTGTAATCCATTGAATACTAAATAAAAAATAATATTTAACCAGTAGTCTCTGGTTTTTCTGGATTGATTATCAGAATCTTGTTTAGATTGTCTATCAGCTTCTTTAAACCCAGAGACCCATCTATAAAAAAATCAATATCAATTAAATTTAGCAAAGTATCAAGAGCTTTTATTCTAAATCCAATTGAGCTCTCTTTAACAATCTCTTTTGGTATCCCAGTAGATTTATTGACTAAATCAAAAAACTCATCTTTATTTATGATATCAAACCTTTCAAGTTCTGTTAATAATGAAATTAGAATTATAGAATCTTCTGTATTCAATGGTTTAAAAGTTATTGTCTTGCCTTTGTATTTCAGTGTTTTTTCAGTTGCTAATAAATCTTTAAAATCAAAATCCATAATAAACCTCCTTTTATAATAAATTATACTTCAATCATATCCCAAACTTTATTAGTTACAAAATCATATAATCCAATAAACTTGAAAGTAGGATTCACTAAATCAGAAAAATTAAGTTCATTATAGTTAATTAAAACTGCTTTATATAAAATAAATTTAACCTGTTTACCTACTGGTAAACTATCCACACCTTTGCCAATCAAAATACCTTGAATCTCAAGGGGACCTATTGAATTCAGACTATTTAATAAGTCCTTGATTTTTGTATATTCTAATAATTGAATAGAAACAGAAACTTGTCTTTCAGTTATTATTGTCTCTACTGGATAACTAAGTTTTTGGTTAAAAAAATTTTCTACTTTATCATCAAAATTAACTACACAATCCCTTGAATAACCCAGAAAATTATTGTTAAATTTCACTTGGCTTTTTTTATCAAATACTAAAAATCTCATTTTTGACCTTTTGTTTTATCAATTAAAATCTTTAAATGATTTCTTACCATATTCATCTTGTTAGCAAAACTAATTCGTTCTGTTTCTTGCTGTGAAAGTTGAACTACTGATTCTTGAATATTTTTTAAAGATTTCAGAATCTTATCAAGTTTATCTAAATTACCAGTGATTTTAAATAAAACTTGGTTTGGGTTATTAGGATTTAATACAGCAGAATAACAGACAAAATCATCAAAACAGGAAAGAAGTAAAACTACTAAATCTAAATCAGAAATTAAATACCCATCTTCTACTCGTTTAATTACAAAACTACCACGAACAAGATAATCCTCAATCATAAATTACCTCCTTTCTTAAATTATGTTGAACTTGATACGTTAAAAGTTCCTATTCCGCCTAAGTTTTCATCAAATGTAGTTTGGAATCTTCCTTCAAGAACTCCTTCATCTGTTTTTGAATAAGTAAATGCTCCAGCTCCAGTGGAAATACAAGAAGTAAACTCAAAGATTACATATTGACCATCCATTCTTTGTGCATAAACTTTAATACTATATACCATTGGAATTGATTCTGGCACTCCAAGCGTAACAGTCCCACTTGAATCTCCAGATTTACCAGGTTCACCCCAAGCCATCTTTAAATTTTCTGGTGTAACTTCAAGCAATCTAAATTCTATTGTAGCAGATTTTCTTGAAGTTTTATAATACAATGGATAATCTGATTGGTCAGCTTCTATCTCTCTTATATCTTTTGCTGGTGTAATTGTTATTCCGCCTCTTGTAAATCCTACTGGAACATATGAACCACCTTCTGTCTTAATCAGTAATATACCTGGATTACTCAGAATATAAGATTTGTTAGCCATTTAAACCTCCTTTTTCACTATATTTCTATTTTACTTAAATTTAATTGTATCGTCAATATAAAGTTTATCACTCCAAAAAATGATTCATTCCTTGTATTATATATTACTTCAATATCTATGCTCTTGTCAAGTATTAGTTCACTATCATAATTTTTTAACACTCCCAAAATTTTATCTCCTAAATCATCTATGATTTCTCTCAGATGAGACCAATTGATATGATAGTGCATAAGGTTTAAATTAAATTTAATAGTATCTGGGATTTTAAGTAAAGTTTGGTCTGATTGTAATCTTTCGCCTTGAAAAATTGTCTTGGTTATAAATAGTATAGGAGTTTGAAAAGGGCTTGTAGTTTCCATAGTATTTATATCAAGTATCTCAATTTTTAAATCTTTACCATCTAAATCTTTGATATTGGCATTTTTTATTGAATCATAGATTTCATTCAAAATATCTGATGATACTTTAAATAATTTCATTTTAACCCCTTGGATAAAGAATTTTAATTACAAGCTCTATAAAAGTAATTCGCTTACCAATAAAAGAATCTTTAGCAAAATCTATGATTTTATTCAAAAACTCCTCTATTTCAAGAGAGCTTTTTTCTAAAGTTTCTGACATCACAAGATTAACAAAGTTCTTTAAATTAGCCTCAGGAAGCTTAAAATATTTCTTAAATAAATCATAGAGAAGTTTTTCTGTATTCGCTTCAGTTGTCTTTTGTTTAGTTTTTTCTTTCTTTGCTTTAAGTTTTGCTAATTCATTAGCCCAATCTTTGACTGCTGGTCTTAAAACTTGATTAAATAATATGTTTTTTGAATCTGTTTGCTCGGCACTTATCCATTGATTACCACCAATATAAATCATCTCGTCTTTAATAAGACTAACTGGTATCATTTTCCTACTTGGTAGCCTCTTAGAAGCACTACCGAAATAATGAACTATTCCAAGTTGAGATAAAGTTAAATTACTATCATATTGTCTATCTTGACTTAAAAAATGAAAAGATAAATCAGGTGGTCTGATTCGTAAACGGATAGTGTCTCCTTTTTTTGTTTCTAATCTTTCAATTGATATAAAATCTTTGCCTGAAACTCTAATATTTTTGTAGCTTTGTTTTAATCTACCAGTAAAATCAAGTGGTGTAAGATTTAACCGCATTTGAGTTTTTCTATTCTTTTTTTCACCTTTCTTTGTTCTCTGACTGACAATTCCTGAAATTTTCCCGTGTATGCCTTGATTATATCTTTTCAGTCTGGTTTTGATGCCTTCTTCCGATAATGGTGGAATCCCATATTGTCTCCAATTTTTGAAAATATCATCTACGCCTCTACTCCAATACCTTCTGATACTATTGAAAAATCTAATACTTAAACCTTTCCTATTTAAAGATTCTAAAAATCTTGGATACCAAAAAATAATATCATTAGCTATAATTCCACCGATACCAGCTCTAAAGTCTTTATCATAAAAAGCTTTAATTCTTTCGTCTAAAGCTCTTTTGATATATTGTTGAAGCTTCTGTAATTCACCAGTAGAAATATATATCCCTTCAGGTCCAAATTCACCATTGAGTTCTATTTCGTTATTATTCATCTCTGCCATAGTTTTCGTCTATTTCTAATTCTTCAAAATCTTTCATTGAAAAAATCTGTTTAATATTAAGATGGTTTGAAGTTAAAATATTAAGCTTAACTTTTGAAATCTCTAACGGATTACCATCTGAATCTACCAAGATTAAATTACCTTGACTTATTTGGTCTAAAATTTCCATTATCCTATCATATCTCGGATATAACCATCTCACTTCATCACCACTTGAAGTAGGAGTATGTAATTCTTTTTCAGAAAAATATTCGGTCAATTCTAAAGCAAGAGTTTTGATTATATCAGGAACAAAGGATAAAGGGAGAGTATATCGTTTTGATAATTTAGCATCTATTACTGATTCTGCTTCTGTAATCCAAATATTTATCTGATTTTCTGTGATATATCCTTGATTTAAAAAATCCTTCAATCTTTTGTAAGTATCTATTACATCTTGAAGAGTTATATATTTTCCCATTGTTAATTTTCATAAAACTTAGATAATCGGGAGCTGGACTTGAATAATCCAGCTCCCATTTAGTTATAAAATTATTAAGTTAATACATTTTCAAGTTTATACACCGCATTTGGACATAAAGCTTGTATATCATACTGAGAAATCAATATGATATCTTCACCTTCAGGGTCTTCTTTTTTGACTCTCTTTACTTCCCAATCTTTTTTGATGAATTTTCCAATTGCTGAGAATGTAGATTTCGTGCCATTTGGAACTGAATAGATTAGATATACATTATCACTCCAAATATCAGTAGCATTACCTTTCTTGGTAAGTTTGATAGAAGCATCCACTATAATAATCTCTTGTAAGAAATTCCATCTCTGGTTGAAGATTAAAGTAACATCAAGGTCTTGTTCTTTCCTTGCTGGAATAAGTTTGAATAATTCTCTTAAAGTAGCATCCATCATTATTACATTCCATACTACTTGAGGAATAATCATTTTATTTGGATAAATCCCTGCTTGGTCTTTGAAGGCATCAATAGCTTTCTGAATATCTTTTTCAATTGTAGGACTATTTCCATCCCATTTAATAGATGGAGTAGTCTTATTTGATGTAGAACTGAGAATCTGAGCTACTTGATATTCTTCTTCAAGCAGTAAAGAAGTCTTAATTTCTTTTAGCTTTTCAATAGCGAAGTCTGTCATACCAATCTCGTTCATATTCTCTACTTCTTCCTCAAGAATAGGAACTTTAAGCCTATGAGTTTTAGTTTCATAAGTTCCTGTGCTAATCTTTATTTCAGGTCTGAATGTAGGTGATTCTGAATAAACTCCAGCAGTAGAATCCAAATATTCAGGCACAAACTGAGGCTTAATTATAAAAGTCCCGCCAGTAATATTAACTGGAATCTTTGTTAAAATCCTATCTGCACCAAGTTTAAATTCAGCAGGTTTATATTCAAGAGCGAATTTCTGTAAAATTTGATTATTAAGTACTATAGCCATTTGTTACCTCCTTGTTTTATTTAAGTAAAACTAAAACTAATCCATCTAATTCTGCTGTAGTTAAAGCAATCCCAACTTTTAAACTACCTTCTATATCAACTTTTCCATCATTAGCTGCATAAACTTCAGTTCCAACTTCCGTAATATCAGTAGCAGAAACTATATAAGCAACTCCATCAATAACTACATCAATAACTTCGCCGTCTGGTGTTTCGCCATCTGTTCCATAAAGATTATTATAACTTGAGACTCCTACATAAAAAGTTGAATTACTTGCCGCTTTTGATATTTTACCTGCATTATAAGTCAGAACCCTATAAGGCTCTATTACTGCTTGTGAATCATTAACTACTGGAATAATTTTACCTAAGAATTCGCCTTTTATAGCCATCTTAGCCCTCCTTGTTTATTTAAAGATTTCTTTTTCTTTAATATATTCTTTCCAAGCTTCTATGAAACTTATATTTTTCTGTTTACTGATATTCTCTATATCAGAAATCATTTTTTCATCTTCAGAGATATCCTTTTGTTTGACTATCTCTTCATAATAAATTAATTTAGGCAAATTTATAATAAATAGTTTAAATAAATCTGAAAGTTTCAGGTCTTTTTCTTGAAATTTAACAAATTTATCTTCTTTATCAAGATTAATTAAGATAGTTTTAACCAATTCTCTATCTTTAGGCAAAATCTTTTCATTATGTTCTTCAATAAATTTTTCAGTTTTTAGATTTAATAATTCCATTTTCAATTTTTCCACTTCATCATTTGTTTTAATTTTAGTTTCATTAAGATTTTCAGAGTTTATAATAGAAATTCGTTTTTCCTCGTTATTATATAAAACTCTTAATTCTTCAAGACCTTTAACTTCAGGTTGACTAACACCTAAAATCGCAACTCCTCTTAAAATTGGGGGTTTTTTACCTTCTATTTCATCCAAGTATATTTCTGCTGATACATTTCTATAAGCTTTATTTTTTATCAATTCAGCTATTGTTTTTGGAACATAACTGAAATCAGCTAATAAAACACCTTTATCTTTGTCTATCCTTAAATCAGATACCCAACCAACAGCTGGCATTTCAAATCCAAAAGATTCGTGTCCCAGTTTAACAGGAACTCTGAGCTTATCTTTTAGGTCATAGAAATTCTTAAGAATAGTTTCTAAATCTTCCATTGTATATTTGCCTTTTGTTCCATAGTCACCGACTTTAAAAATCTCAATATCAGTTAAGTTAACAGTTTCAGATGCTTTTGCTATTGGAGGATATCCATAACAAGAAGGATAACCACAAGTAGGCGGATATCCATAACCTTCTAATTTTGAGATTAAATCTTCAAGTGCTTTAATGATTTCTTCTTTCTTCTTTAATCCAACTATAGCTTGAAGTTGTGAAATCAATGAAACTGGATATCCATAATTTTGGAATAATTGAATCTGTTCATTCAGTTGTTTAACAACTTCTTCATCAGAATTCAATTCTTTGAGTGAGTTAATAAAATCTTTGAAATTAAATTTATTTTTTAATTCAGTCATTTTTTTAGTTATAAAAGAAACAAGTTCATCATAATCTTCAAACTCATTTAAACTATTCAGAATGTTTTCTATCATTTTAGCCTCCTTTTTATAATATTTTAATTTTATTTTTTTTCTGTGTCAATAGATGGTAAATCTTGAATAGTAAATTGCCATAAATCATTATCCATCCGTTGTCCTACTATAAGTTTATCATACCATCCAAATTTAATAAAATCAAGACCTAATTCATAGATATTAATACTATCTTTTGTGATTAATTCCATTGTAGCTCTTGTGTTTTTTGTTGGATTAAGCTCAGATTTATTATCCAATATTTTATGCTTAATTCTCTTGATATTAGTCTTAATTTTTCTTTCAATAGCCAAGGTAGGAGTTTCAAGTGGATTATATTCACATTCAAATTTCCTCCCTTCAATATCTAAAAGAAATAGTTCAGTTGAAGGACCCCATCGGATTACTATTACGGGTTTACCATCTTTAGTATATCGTTTCCACCAAATTCGCCATAAGTATAACTCGCCTTCTTTAAAAATTTTTAGTTTATCTAACTCATTAACTAATTTATCTCTTAATTCTTTAATTTTATCTGGAGTCTTTTCATTCCAGTATTGAAAATCTTTTGGAATTTTCTCTCTAATATTTTTAGGTAGCTCTGATTTATTAATCTCAGGAATATAGTTTTTCTTAACTGCTCTTTTACTTATAACATAAGGGGTTTCATCTTTTGGTTTTATCATTACATAATAATATTTTTCTCTTGGAGTCTCTTCTTCTTCACCTGGAGGTAAAATATTTTCTTGTAAATTTTCTGTTCTGGTTAAAGCTCTAAAAATATATCTGCCTTTTAATATTTTGCCATCAAAGAAATATTCGTAGAATCCTGGTTTTTTTGCTCCATATTCTACTTTACCTTTGTCTATAATTAGAAATACTCCTGGGAAATTAGCAGTTCCACCTATCTGTTTTGGTGCTGATACACCTTCAAACTCAAGCCAATCTTTTGGCTCAGGAAGTTTCTTTATAGCTCTGATTTCTGCTTCACGAATTACACCACCTCTTATTTCTCGTTTTAAAGGTCTACCTGTTTCTAAATCAAGTTTAAATACATCTTTTTGTTTGATATATTCTTTAGCTTGGTCTAAATTCAGAACTGGTTCTTTTATCTTATCTTCTATTTGAACTAATAAAGTCCAGCCTAATAAATCATTCTCTCGTTCTAATCTTAAATCAAAATGCACGGTTGAACCTCGGAAATGTGCTTGAATTACATAACTCCATTCCTTATTTTCATCTGGAGTTATTAAAAACTCATCTATATCTGTTTTAAATTCCTGATATTTTGATTTATAAACTTTATATAATTCTTTAGCTCTTTCATTTTTCCATTTATCTGGATTAAGTTTAAAACCTCTTTTCTCAATTTCTCGCCATATCTCTAATAATTTTTCTTCAATCAAGTTTTTAGGGTATTTATCAATATTTTTAGCTAACCAAGCCATAAGAATTCTATGGTCATCAAGTAATACTTTATCACTCACTTGTTTAGGATTATAATTTCTTAAATCTTCTATAAATTCAGAGAGTTTTTTAATTTTTAACAATCCAGAAATTTGAGTCTGTTTAATAACTTCTTTAAAGTAATCTGGGTCTACTTCTTCAGGTTGTTTCTCAGAAATTATAGGCTCATAGATATGAAGTTTATTATAGTCATTTGTATAAAGATTCATCGTATGAAATTTAACTGAAATAATTTCACCAGGTTTTAGATTGAGTGTAGTATTATAAGTTCTACCGATATGATGATAAGATTTATCATTTAGCTTTACAATCTCATCTGGGTCTATATTATCATCAGGCTCAAAACCTATTCCAATCTCATAATTATAAACTCCTTTAGTTTTAGTTTTGTTTTGTTTTAAAATTATAACTTTCAATTCTTCATAAATTTTATATTTAAGCATATTACCTCTACCAGTTAAAGAATATCCATCCCATTTAATCATTGCACCTTCACTTGCTGGTGCTTCTATCAATTTTATAAGATTTTCTTTGTTTAGTTTAAATGATGGGGTTAAGTTTAAATGGAATCTGTCGTCTGGTACATCTATAGTAGATTGTTTAAAATTAAGAGATTCAAGTTTCGCTATTCTATCTTTAACTGGTAGGTTATGTAAATCTTGGTCATTAAGGTAAAGAACATCAAAAATATTGGCTACTATACCAAAATCATCAAATTCAGTTGAATTATGTAAGTAGCCTGCTACATCTTCCCTATTCCAATGTCTACCTTCAGTCCATTTCTCTACTTCTGAATCAAAAATAGCATTCTCAATATTTAGTTCTTGGAATTCTTGGATTGTCTTTTGGAATTTATTTATATCAATTTCTCTGCCATCATCTGAAAA
The DNA here is from genome assembly GCA_035371905.1 of bacterium. NCBI lineage: Bacteria > bacterium. The sequence goes on from DAORXQ010000019.1 coordinate 12,098, forward strand.
AATTTTGTATTTTTTATTCTTATTATCAATATGGAAGATTACTCTATTACCATCATATTTCTTTTGAATTATAACATCATCTATTGAAATGTTAGATTCATTTAAGAATTCAATAATATCATTATAATTCAACTCATTATTCTCTTTTTTCACTATTATGGCTGGAAATTTAGTTTTTAATGGATAAAAGAATCTAAATAGTTCAATTTTATCTTGTTCTTTACTGGTTTCTGCTTGTCTTTTAATTTCTGGGGTGGCACTTCTTAATTCTTGATAATAATTTAAAGCAATTTTTTTGAAATCTGGTTCATCTATAACTTCAATTTCCTCTTGTTTTTTAGGTCTTAATACAAGGTCATAAATCGGTAAATTGTCCCAAGTTGCACCTATAGATGAAGGAATTAAATGGATTTTCTTTCCATTTATTTTTTTACCTTGATTAAAAATTCGTTGCGTTTTTAAAATTAAAGCATCAAATATATCTCTATTGTGTTGATAAATATAATCAAATAAACCTTGAGGTATTTTCAAAACTAAATCAATATCTTTAGGATTATCTCCATAAATATAAGAACCTGTAATAGAAATAAAATCTGGAATTAAAACAAATTCAGGAAATTCTGTATTTAATAAATCCTCTTCTTGCATTAAAATCCAATCTGAATTTAGTTTAGGATTAAAGTTAAATATTAAAATCTCATACTCTTTTTGGCTTTTATCTTTTCCGTCCAAAGTTCTTTTTGTAAGAATTTTTTTTACCTTGAAACCCCTTTCTTGAAAATCTTTTGTCTTATCAGAAGAATAACTTGCTATAAATTTTCCTTTGATTTTAGGTAAATATTCAAGAAATTCTTGAAAATTAAATTTAACAATTCTTAATGGTTTATCTTTTTCACTTTCTGTATAAGGTGGGTCAAGATAAAATAAAGTATTCTTTGTGTCATAATTTTTCAAGACTGTTTTCCAATCCTGATTAAGAATTTTAACATTTTTTAACCTTTCTTTTAATTTGGGAAGTTTGTTAATATCATAACGAGAAGTACGCTTTAAATTTGGTGTTTCTCCTATACCTCCATAACTTCCTTGGATAAGTCTAATTAGTTTTACAAATCTATCAACATCATCTTTGAAATTGCCCTCTTCTATATCTTTTTTAAGTTTGTAAAATTTTTCTGGGTTTTTTGAAATATCCCCAATATTCCAATTGTATTTCTTAAGCCTTTTAAATTTGTCATCTGATAAATTTTGAACGAACCTAAACAAAAAACAGTAATCTTTATCAATATCATTATAAATTTCTTCTTTTGAAGGTTTTTTACCTAATAAAACAGCACCGCTACCACCAAAAACTTCAATATACCTTTCGTGTTCAGGAAAATATTGTATTATCTTTTTTCTAAGATGAAACTTACCCATTGGCGAACCAAAAATAAGTTTAAGTCCCATTTTTAATGTCCAGTTTTAAATATTTCAAATAATTCTCAACAAATTCTCTTGATATTGGTTTAATCTTAAATTTGGGATATAATGGATTTGTAAAATTTAAATCAATAAGAGTCTTGATTAATTGTTTATTTATAACTTCATCAGATAAATTTTCTGAGATAGAAATTAAGAATTGATAAACTACATCAAATTGAAGCTCGCCGAGAGCATAAGAACCATAAGTAGCTTTAGTTGCACCGAATAATGCTGGGATTAATAAACCTCTACCAATCGCTTCATTAGCTAATTCAATAGCTTTTAAGAACTGTTCACCAGCATCTTTCTTTGTCTCTACTAACTCAAAATCAAATTGTTCATTACCTTCAACCCTTGGTAAAGTTAAGACAGAAACATTATGAATCTTTTTTAACATTTCAAAGAATTTATTAACTTCATCATCACTTGCGGTAGATGGAACTTTTCCTTTTACAATTGGAGTTACATACCTCTCAAGGTATCGTGCATAAAATTTAAGACAGATATCTTTTAACCACCAACTCCTATAAACTGCTTTTAAATCACTTTCACCTTGAATTTGTCCAAAAGCAGAGTTATAAGACCAGATAATAAATTTCTCTCTTGGAATCTCTTCACCATAAGCAAAAATCTTTGTTAAATTACCATAATCATCGTATTCAAAACTGAAAATCCAGGGTAATTTTGTTTTTATATCTGATAAAACTAATTTATTATTTTCTTCTTTAAAAATCATTTCACTAATAGAAAACCCATAATCTAAAGCAGTTAGAATAGAGTATAAAACACTTGAAAAAGCTCGCTTAAGAGAATTGAAGTTATCCTGTATAAATTTGGCTTGTTCTATTGATTCTGGTTTATCATCCCTTGGTATTATTTCCCAACCACCTGAAAGTATTAAAAATTTCTTTATACCAAGACAGAATTTGACTTGTTCGTCATAAAGTAATTTAGAATAAAATTTTAAGCCTTTTTCTTGAATTATTTTATCTAAATCTTCAAATTCAGAAGGATATGCGGGAGTCACTTCTTTAGTTAAGAATGATTTATTTAAACTCTTCTTTTTAAACATTACTTATTCCTTGTTTTTTAAGTTATTTCAATATAATCTTGATAAATATCTTCTTTCTCTTCTTGAGTTAAAAAATAATTTATACTCTTAATAAATTCTGTTTTGCCTTTAGTAATTTTATCACTAAATCCTATTAAACTCATTGCTAATGCCATTATAGTATCGTCATTATACCCTGATTTTGGTCTATATAAATAATATCCCATACGATTGACTATTGTCAAGTTCTCAAGTTCATCTATTAAAGTTTTATTATTTAAAATTCTATATCCTTTGGCAAAAGCTGAAATTAAAGAGTTTATTAATTGATTTCTTTCGTTCCTATTCCTGATTAATACTGGTTTAATGAAATTATAACCTTTGGATAACTCATAGAAGATATTACCTGCTCCTGTCATATCCCAGTATGTTAATGGGAAATTGTATTTCTCAAGGTAAGCTAAAATTTTATCAAAGATAATTTTTGAATCAGAGAGACCTTTAGGTAGAATCTCAAGTAATACCAGTTTAGAATCAGTTAAATCTGAGATTGCTAAAACTGTTCTGTTATTGGTCCAACCAATATCAACACCTGCTTGGTAAATATGGCCTTGAATATAATCTATTGGCTCTGAATGTATCTGCTCTCTTATATTACCAAAAAGTGAGATGTTAGATTCTGGAATCTGACCTTCTATAATAATTTTTTGTAATGATGGCGGTAAATCTAACCTTAACTTTAGAATCTCTGACTTATCTACAAAAGGATTATCTTCAGTTGACCATTGGTAAACTTCTATGTCTTTATTAACTTTTGAATGAGCTATTAGAGTTGAAACTAAATTTTCTTTTGAATTATCAAACGGTGGAATAGAATTTACTAGGATTCTGCCACCAGTATCAATAACTCTTGGTCTGATATAGGTTTCATAAAAACCCGAAGGATAATCTACTGCGTCTTCACAAACAATTAAATCTACTGGTTCAGCTACAAAAGTCTGTTCTTTTAATACAGATTTGCCTTGAATAACTGAACGGTTCTTTAAAGTTAATCTATGCCTGCTCTTTGAGTAAGACTCTATTAAATTTGGATAGAAAGATACTAAATCGTCTAATACTCCTTTAGCTTTACCTGCACCGAAAATAAATCTATGAGTTTTACCATAATCTACTCCTACTACCCAAATGTTTTTCTTTGGCTGTAATAATAAATACCCCGCCTCTTTAACACAAATCGTTGTCTTTGAAGCTCGGTTACCTGCTATAAGTAAAATTATCTGTGCTTTTGAATTATGTATTGGTATCGCTTTCTCTATCGGTTGATACTTTATCCTCTGGAAGTATGCCCGTTTCTTGGGGTCCTGGATTTGTTCTAACATCACTCTCTCCTTTTGTTTCTGATTCCTCTATGGTCAATAGTTTTTCTATCTCTTCCATTACTCGCTTGGATGAACCACCTTCCTCTAATTCTCGTTGTAAACTTATCGCTTTCAGTAAATCTTGAACACTTACCTTCTGATTCTTCCATAAGTTGGCACGACCTAAAAAAATTATCTCAGATAATATAGTCGCTAAATTTACCCTGTATAAACCAAACCTTGAACTTAAATATTCTATAATGTCATAGGTTAACCTCTGACCTAATACAAATGGATTCGTTAATACAGATTTGTAATACTTTAATTCATTCGGATATAACTTTACATTATAACTCTCTACCTTCTTTAGTATCTCTTCCTCACTTAAACCTGATTTAAATACTAAAGCAAAAAATTCCTCTCCTGACCTGTATTGATATAAGGCTATCTTCTTTGATATCCGCTCCCATTGCTTGTCCTTTAATTCACGAACCTTTAACCGCTTTCTTTTATCCATTTGTCTATTATTCTACTCCTTTTTCTTCCCTCTGTCAATACTTCTTATCTTTTTTTTTCTTTAGTTTATTTCTAAGCCTTTATTATATTAAATCTAAGTATTTCTTTTAAAAACTAAGTATCTTAAATTGCTGCGTGTGGGGACTACGACACTTTTATAATATAGCATCTTGATAATTTTGGATTATACAGTATCCCTTGACAGTTTACATAAAAACAGGGTATAATAATAATAGAAAAACATAAAAAAAGGAAAGGAGGTGAAAAAGATGGAGCTCAAATACAAGATTGAGCAGGTAAGCGACAATGGCAATGGGAGCATTCATTATTTGAGATTGAGCGGTGAGGAATTTATTGAGCTGACTGGGATATTCAAGGTCAGTAAAGCAAACGACCTTAAAACGCAGATTATCAGATTTGTGAAATGGGCGGTTGAGCAAGGCATAATAGAGTAAGGTAAAGCCCCCGTGAAAAGCGGGGGCTTTTTTTTGGCATAAAATTAAAAAAAAAGGAGCAAAAAATGAAATATCAAATCCCAGAACTAATAAAAGGCAAGACCCCGTTGGAGTGGGAGAATCTAACGGGGCTTCCATTTTATAAGATTGAATTTTATATAAGACACTCAGACCAAATTATACTTACAAAGGATTATATTTCTTTCATTTTTAATAAAAGGAAATTAAGAGCGATTTTTGAAAGAAAAAGCTCTCAATTTTTATTTTAAGAAAAGACTCTTTGAAAAACTAAAGACTCAGAAAAGACTAAAGACTAAAATAATAAATAAAAAAAGCTTAAAAAATAAAAGCTTTTCTCTTAAATAATTAATAAAGAAAAAGAAAAAAAATATAAAAAAGAATTAAAAAAGAAAAAAGAAAGAAAAAAGGAGGTGATAAAATGGGAGAGAGAAGAATAATAGAATTAATAAAGAAGGCGAAAAGAGAGAGAAATAAGTTAATTAAATATTTAATCTATTATTCTATAATAAGCTCAAAAACTTGGCAAATGTTAAGCACTGAAAAAAGATTTAAGCTTTTAGAGAGAATTTAAAATAAGCAAAAAAGGAGGTGAACAAAGATGGAATTAAAATGCCCTTACTGTAAAAAAGAACTTAAAAATTATCTCATAGAAAAACAGACTCTTGAAATAATTGAAGCTAAAGAGAAGAAGAGAAGCCGAATAGAGAAGGAAAAAACTTATTGGTTAATCTGTAGCAACTGTGAGTCTTATATCGCAGGCCCTGGAAGCAAAATCTCAGTCTTATTAAAAGAATTAAAATAAAGAAATAATAAAAAAAAAAAAAAAGAAAGGAGGTGATATAATGGAAATGGCAACCAAAAAACAATTATGGGCTTTGTATTGTCTTACCAAAAAAGATTGGAGAGATAAAGGACTTACAAAAGAACAAGCTTCTCAGATGCTTAATGAATTATTAGCCGAGAATTTATTAATCACAGCAATAGAAGAAGGCTATAAAGCAATGAAACAAGTCAAAGAAGGGAATGAAATAATTTACGAGTCAGACCTACAAGTACAATCAAGGCAGACCTATAACGGTAAGGTCTATTATATGAAGGAGTTTAGTGGGTGTGGCTCAGGTGCTTTACAAGTCTTTGACAGAGAATTTATAAAGATATTAAAGAGACTATTAAAAAAGAAAGAAAAAGATAGATGGGAAGGTTATATAGGCAAGCATTACATTGAATTAGGGAAAGGCTACAGAAATATATATTATATGTATATAGATAAATTCAGTTATTCAAACGGGCATTTCGCTAAGTTAGAGGCTTTTTACTATACAATATCAAGTGTATTACAGGAAAAAGGCTATAAAATATATGCTTATACAAGACTTGATTAAAAATAAAAAGAAAGAAAGGAGGTGAGACTATGAAAATAAAATGCTATAGGTGTAAAGAGGAATTGGAGTCAGTTATAATGGGTGAGCTTGTGGAACAGAAATGGGAGTATTTCATTGATGAAGACGGAGTTTTACAATCAATAGACAAAGGCACAGAAGCAATAGATAATCCTGAAGCTTGGGTGTATTGCCCGCATTGTGGACATATTCTAAAAGATTTTGATGCTTCAACAGAAGAAATAGAAGCAGTATTGACTAAAAATATGGAAGATATAAAAGACTTAGAGATAGACAAAAATTGGGATATTATTATAGAAGAATAAGTCAAAAAAACCAAAAAAGGAGGTGATAAAATGAAGAGATATAAATATAGATGTAGGCTTTGTGGGGAAGGTTTTGATGATTTATTTGACCATCTCCACGAAGACCAGGAAGAATTGAAGGCGTTTAAAGATAGGAAAATATCAGCTATTGGGTTGAAAGTAAGAAAAGACCATCTGGAAGAATATAACAATATAGAAAGAAAAGTGCCTTTTACAAATAAGTATGAAGATGTCAGGTGTTTCTGTGGTGGCAAAATAATAACAATAGACCATTCAAATGAGGAAATTGCTTCTTGGGTGACTGAATGTGAGCAGTGTGGATTTCTATGGGATGAAGACTAATTAAAAGAAAGGAGGTGAGAATATGAAAAAACAAATCATAGATAAAATCTTAACTCTTCTGATACTTCTATTTTGCTTTCTATTAGGATTTACAGTTAATGAAATCAGACACTCAAAGGTAAAGATAATCAAAACTCCTTTGTTGATATATAAAGACTTATCAATCAGAGGACTTGATTATTCTCTTTCACAAGGGTTGATTGGTGTAATTGACCAGAAGGACTTGGAGAAACTACTTGGTTTAAATCCAGACAAATTTTTTGAAACTTTAATAAAAATAAAGTAAAATAAGAAAGGAGAAGAGATGAAAAGAAAGATTTTAATGACCTATATAACAGAATTACAAGATTTATTAGAAGAAATCCAATCAGTAAGAGACAGGCTTGAAGATTTATACTTAAAGATATTAGAAAGACAAATTAAAGCATATCAAGCTTACAATCAAGAATTAAAGATAGACACAAGGAAAGGAGGTGATAGAGATGGAAAAGAAAGATAAAGATATTGTTGAAGCAATACAAAAAGCAGAAGAATTTGATATCAGAGAATTATTTTTGAGAGCGATAGAGAAAGATGCTTCAGTAGATACATTGGAAAGGCTAATGAAGATAAGGGAAGATATCAAAAAAGAGAATGCTAAAGAAGAATTTTATAGAGCATTAGGCGAATTTCAGACAAGACTAAAGCCAATCCAGACAGATTCAGTAGTAAAAAACAAAGACGGTTCTATAAGATACAGATATGCTTCTTTGAAGAAAATAATGACTGAGATTCAACCCTTGCTAACTGAATTAGGGTTTTCAATATCATTCCAGACAAAGAAACTTTCAGATAGGGAAATAGAAGTTATCTGTATCTTGAAACACTATTTAGGCCATTCAGAAAGCTCATCTTTTGTTATTCCTATAGAAAGGTCTGAGTATATGAACGATATACAAAAGATGGGCTCCACATTGACCTATGCCAAAAGATATGCTTTAATGGGAGTTCTAAATATTACAACAGAAGATACTGATACTGATGCTAATGAAGTAATAGTTCAAGAAACTAAACCAGTATTTAAAATTTCAGATAATCAAAGAAGATATATCTTTTCTCTGTGTAAACAAAAAGGCATTTCAAATGAAAAAAGAAAAGAAATATTAAAAGAATTGCTTGGAATAGACTCCCTAAATGATATTTCATCCAGAGAAGATTTTAAAAAATTACTTACTTATTTAAAAGAATATAAAAATACTGGTTAGACCATCTTTTAAAATAGGGTTTTTAAAGCCGTGGATAGGGTTTACGGGCGAGATTTTTGGTTGGTTAATATAAAACCATTAACCGATTAAAAATCTCGCCTGAAAACCTTAAATTTGGAATTTCTTATTTTAAAGAAAAGGAGGTAAAAATGAAATTAAAATATTGTCAGATTTGTGGCAAAAGAATTAGAAAAACCAATCCAGAAGAAATCTTTGGGATTAAACTTATTGTCTGTATAGATTGCTCAAATGTATTTAAGAAATATGAAGAAACTTTTCATTCCATCAAAAATATATTCAAAAAGCTTTTAGAGAACTTAAAACTTGAAATGGTCGGTTTGGAAACTGAAATAGAAAAAAGCTTAAAAGAAAGTTTTCTAAAAGAAATAAGAAAAAAGGAGGATTAAATGGATTTCGTAAAAGAGTTTTTGAAAGAAATTGAGAAGAAAAAGGTGACTGATGCTCCTGAAATATTTCTTGAGATTTCTGCTTTAATGATTTTGTCAATTACAATCAAAAGAAAATTATTTGTCCAGTGGGGACATAAAAAAATATTTCCTAACCTTTGGGCAATTTTAATCGCAAAGTCTACTTTATACAGAAAATCTACGGTCCTTGATTTGACTAAATCCTTCATAGACCAAGAAGATATATTCCCACACGAATATTCATCAGAACTTTTAATTAAGGAAATAGCTTTTAAAAGACAAGGGATATTTATAATGGATGAAATTATTAGTCCATTGAAACTATGGGAAAAAGAATACGCTGTTGGAGTTAAAAGTTTATTAGTTAGTTTATATGATTGTGAATCTGAGTATAAAAGGAAAACTCTTCAGTATACCTATGAAATCAAAATGCCATTTATAAATATCTTCGCTGGTTCTACTCCTGCTTGGATTCAGAAATCTATAAAAGAAGAAGATTTGACTTCAGGATTTTTACCAAGATTTCTATTGATATATGTATATGAAAAAAAGAATATCTCATACCCTTATCCAGGTGAATTTGAAGAAAATTCTCAAAAAATTATCAGAGATTGTATTAGCTTACTTAAAGAGAAATACAAAGATAAAGAAGAACAGAAATTAGGTCTTTCAACTCCAGCTAAAAAAATCCTGGCAGATTACGCAGATTTAATGAATAAACGAATACTGGAACAAGGTAATGGCTTATCTATATTCTACTCAAGACTCTTAATTTATGTTCTAAAATTTAGTATCTTATATTTTATCTCAAATTCAAGAAATATTGGGAAGAATACTATTGATAAATATTCAGTAAAAAGAGCAGTTAATCTAATAGAAAATATAAGAAAAAGAACTGAAAAATTACTTGAAAGTTTATCATTTTCAAAATATCAGGTAATCAGAAACAAAGTAATAAATATTTTAGAAGAACAAGGTGAAATAAAATATTCTGACTTATTAAGAAAGATAAAGATAAAGACCAGAGAATTACGGGAAATTTTGGAAACTTTAGAAGATGAGGAATTAATAGAAACATTGAAAGAACCAGATGGAAGAAAACCAATAATAATAAAACTTAAAGCAGAGAAAGGAGGTGAAAAATAATGAAATTTGAAACTGATTATAAAATACTGACAGATATCAGAGAAATTTTGAAAGAAATAAGAGATTTATTAAGAACGAAACAAGAGACTAAAACAAATAATAAAGGATTTGAACCTACAGGCAAACAGATTGGGTTTATAAAATTTCTTGCCAAGAAAAAGAATATTTCAGATGAGTTTTTGAAAGAGATACTCAAAGAAATCTGTAAAGTAGAGAAAATTGAAGATATTAAAACAAGACAAGATTTTGATGAATTAATTAAATTCTTAACAAAGGACTAATAAAAGGAAAGAAAGGAGGTGATAATATGATAATAAAACTTAATAAGATTGGAGACTTAGAAATTGTAATATCAGAATTGTCCGCCTATCCGATAGAGATTAGATATTCTGATAAATCATCAAGAATTTATCTAACTGAAGAAGATGCTAAGAACCTGGTTAATTCAATAGTCAATTATTATTTAAACAAAGAGCATAGATTGACTTATATAACAGAAGATTTAGTGAAATATATAATATTCAGAGCAATTAATAATAAAGAAGCCCAGAAAGACATTGAAAAATACTCTATGGATATAATCTGGCAGAAATATAGAAAAGATTTCATTAACTATATAGAAGCATTAAATTTGACAAAATGAATTAAGTATGATATAATATATATAAAGGAGGTGAGACAATGGAAAAAGAATTTTTAGATAGATTAGGACAAAAGATTAAGGGATTGATTGAAAAGGAAGCTATAAAAGAAGGCTTTGACTTAGCTTACTATGAGTTTAAAGTAATCTGTTATATACTGGATGAAGGCTTTAATCGTAGAGAGAAAATTATTCTATTAGATACTGAAGAAAAGAATTTTTGTAATTTCTGTGGGAAAAAGACTAAGTATTATAATCATAAATTCAATGTATATCTATGCCCAAGTTGTTTTAGTAAAGTTAATAATAAATAAAAGAATAAAATAAAAAAAAGGAGGTAGAAAATGACAAAAAGAATAAGAAAAAAGAATATAAGGAATGAAATTTTTAGGTTTGAAGATATAAGTCTGATGATAGATAAAAATAATTATATAGTATTAACAGAAGATGATATTTCTTATTTCGCAGACTTGAAGGTGCTATTAAAGAAATAAGAGATATATTTATCAAGAGAAAGCTTAAAGAACACGGTATTTTCCAAGACTTAAAAGAATTATTAGATTTTATTAAAGAAGCCAATATTGAATTTAAGAAATTAATTAAGATAGAATAACAAAGGAGATAATAATGATAAAAGGCATATATTGTAAAAGAAGAGAAGCAGTCTTAGATTTAAATGAATGTATTGAATGCTCAAAAACTAATTTTGAATGTCAGATATTCACTGAATACTTAATTTGGCTTAATAAAGACGATTCAGAATATTCAAAAGATTTGACTGTAACTAAACTTTTATCTTGTCCAAGACGAGCTTATTTCTACGCTCACTTAGACTATATCATAGAACCAGAAGATTTTTATGCTTTATTTAGAGGCTCTATAATTCATTCGTTCTTACAAACTTACAAAGATAGTGAATGCATCGTAGAGACAAGATTTACTAAGAAATATAAGAATATTGAAATCTCAGGGACTCCAGATAAAATAGATACTAAGAGAAAAATAATCTATGACTTTAAAACCATAGCAGGTAGAATCTCAGATGACTATTCACTCAGATGGGATAATCCTCACTTAGAGCATCAGGTCCAATTAAATCTTTATTATTGGCTATTAAAAGATATTTTTGAAATAGAAAGACTCTGTCTTGTATATATAGGCTCTGACTGTTCTAAGAAATACTTAATTAAGATAAGAACTGAAGATGATAAAAAATTATATACTCCAATCAAAAAAGCCTTTGATAATGCTGAAATTCTAAATCAAGTCTGGAATAAAAACTTAAATGAAATAAACAAGAAAGATTTGCCTAAGATAACTGAAATAGATAAAAAACAGACCTGGATATGTAACTATTGTCACTTTGAGAAGGAATGTAAAGATTTAGGCTAAAAGGAGAAAATATGAATAGAAAAATAATTGAGTTAAAATTTATAGACTTAGAGAACGATATTTTAAAAAAGAAGGTAAAATTAAAATGAACTTCCCTGGAGGTTTTTACCTTCA
>DAORXQ010000020.1 GCA_035371905.1 bacterium
TTTTTTCATAAAATTCCCATTCTTCTATCTTGCATTCAGTTATAAAGTTTAAAATTCTATGAAGCCATTCTGGTCTATCTACCATATCCATAAAAAAATTATCAATCCCTCTTACTGTAATAAACCAGTCAATAGGAGCAAACCATGGATGAGAAGGACCTCTTTTTTCTACTTCAAGAATACCACCAACTGCCTCACATGTTTTCTTATATAATCTTTCTGTTTCTTCCCAGTCAATTGAAATCTCTGGTTTTTTTAATTTTTCTATGTCTTTTTCTTCTTTGATAACTGGTTCAAAATGTCTTGCTCCATAAGCAAATTCAGGTCTTATATCTTTTACTTCAACACCAAATCCAGTATTTTTTATGACAATAGGAGAATAAACTTTACCATCTATCACATTATCATCTTTAATTTTTTCCCAGTAATAAATTCTCTGCCTTAAATCCCATTCAATTCTTCTTAAAAAAGTATCCTCACATAAAATTTCATTTTCAGGCAAAATTTCTCTCCAACTACCTTCAGGAAAAATTAGAACAAGAGGTCTTACTCTTTCAAGTTTATTATGTTTTTTCCATATTTCTGCTTTTTCCTTCTGAACTGGATGATTTGCTATTTCTTTTACTTTTTCAGCAAGTTTTCTTATAATTTGATAATCCTTTTCCATTTTTTTTCTCTTCAAAACTTTTTATAAAATAAAAACAGCAGCCGCAACCACTGTTGTCCAGAGACCATTTTTATCACCAATTGCTGATTGAGTAATATTTGTTGTTTTAACAATTCTTCCAGACATTTTCCATATTTCTTTTTTTTCATCATATGATGACATAGGGTCAAATTCAAGACCTAAAATTGTTGCCAGCATTGTTGCCGCAAGGTCTTCAGCATAATCACCTGCTTTTTCTTCTGTCTCTCCAAATCCTTCATGTTCAGATAAATATCCATATTGATTCGGGTCTTTTGGAATTGTCATACCAACAGAAGCAGTTATAAGACGATGTGGCTCATTAGTTGAGTTTCTGCTCATAACAACATAAACAATTTGCCCAGGTTTTAACAACTTCAATCCTTCTTTTTTAGGAATTAACTTACAACCAGGGGGGAAAATACTTGAAATTGAAACAAGATTAAACTGAGCAATCCCTGCATCTCTGAGTGCTTTCTCAAAACTTGTCAATCTTTCTTTATCTTTCCCAACTCCTTTTGTCAAAAAAACTTTTTTTGGAACCATTTTTTTCTCCTTTTTACAAGGTAAAATCAGGATGAACTTTCGGTTTTAATATTCTTTTTTCTCCTGCAAGTGCCCATAAGTAATATATCTGATGTTTTGGAATAACTCCAACAGGATGATATCCTTTTGGAATTGTAACAACCTCATTATTTTGAATTAAAAAGAGATTGTCCTCATTCTCATCAAAAATTCTTATAACACCGAACCCCTTCTGAGGATGAATTTTAAAAAAATATAGTTCTTCAAGACAATATTCTTCTGGAGGATTATTTTTATCATGTTTATGTGGTGGATAACTTGACCAGTTCCCAGGGTCATTTATTGTCTCTCCAAGAAGTAATTTTTCGGAAGGAAAGGCATCTGTTATAATATCAGTAATGTTTCTGAAATATGTTTCTTCTCCTACCCTTCTAAATTTAATTTCCTTTGAATTTAAAAATTTTGGTTTTCCAGTACCCTTACCCTGACATCCAACAATACAAATTTCTGTTTTTTTCTCAAACTCTATCTTATATTTATAATAAGGCGGAAGGTAAACTGCAACAGGAGGTTCCTCAAAAACATTTTTTCTTTTCATAGTCCCTATAAGATTTTTCTCAATATAAAAATTACATTTTCCTTCTGTAATAACAAAAACTGTTTCTTCTTTTTCAGTATTGCCTTCAAAAATTCCTTCTTTCTGTCTTAAAATAGAAAAAGATAAAAGTTTCAAATCAGAATTTTCAGGAGTTAAAATTTTTTGATAACCTTCTTTTTCTTCAATTTTCACATGCATAGCCATTTTTATTCCTCCTTCTATCTATATAAATATTTTAAATTCATCTTCTTTAAGTTTACCATTAACTTTAAATTTTATTCTATCAGAATATAAAAAATTTTTAAATAATTGATTCTTAAAAATAAATTCAAATAACCCCTGTGAAACCTCAATTTCAAGTTTACCATTATATGCCTTATTTGAAAAAATTTCAAAAATTTTTTTCCTCAACTGGATATATACAATTTCTTTACCTTTTTCAATACCTGAACCGTCACAAAAAGGACATTCTTTTAGTAATAAATTATAGATTGAATAATTATTCTTCTCTCTTGCCATTTCAACAAGCCCAAGTTTAGAAATGGATAAAATGTTAATTCTTGATTTATCGCCTTTTATATTTTCTATAAATTTTTTAAATACTTTCTCTTTAAATTTTCCCTTCATATCAATAAAATCAACAATAATCAATCCTGATAAATTTCTGCATCTAATCTGTCTTGGAATTTCCTCTGCTGCTTCCATATTTGTTTTAAAAATTGTTTCCTCAAAATCTTCTTTTTCCATTTTACCTGAATTTACATCTATTGCTGTTAGAGTTTTTCCCTTCTCTATAATCAAGTATCCACCTGATGGAAGCAAAACAGTTTTTGAAATAAAACTTTCAAATTTTTCTTCAAATCCATATTTTACAAACATTGGAATTTTATTTCTATAAAAATAAATTTTTCCTTTTAATTCAGGAATAAATAAATTTACATATTTAACAACTTCTCTGTAAATATTTTCATCATCTATCTCAACAAATTCACAATTTTCATCTACATAATCTCTTAAAACTTTTAAATACAATGGAAGTTCCTTCCATAATAATGATGGTGTCTTTTTTCTTTTATAATCCCTCTTTATTCTTTTCCATATATTCAAGATATGCTCTATTTCACGATAAATATAAAATTCTTTTTTATTTAATGCTGCAGTTCTTATAATAAAACCAAATTTTTTACCAAGTGTTTTTTTAAAAATCTTCATTAATCTTGTTTTTTCCCTAATATCTTCGATTTTTTTAGAAATTTTTTGGATTCTCAAATTGGGAATTAAAACAAAAAATCTACCAGGCAGTACTACCTTTTCAGTAACTTTTGGTGATTTCTCATCCTCACCAGGTTTACAAATCTGAACAAGAACTTCTTTCCCTTCCTTTAAAATTTGATGACCTGAAATATCTTCATTTTCTTCCAAAGAAAAATAAAATTCTGACTTATTCAACTGTAAAAAACCACTTTTCATTTCACCTATATTAACAAAAGCAGAATTCAATCCATATAAAAATTTTTCAACCCTTCCTTTATATATATTGCCTATATCAGGTTCAAAATCATATTTGTGTATAAAAATGTTATCTATCTTACCTTCTTTCTCTATTAATACTCTCAAAATAACCTTTTCATTGCTTATAAAAATTCTATATTTGTTCATTTTCAATAAATAATTCTCTTGTTATCCCATCAAAAATTCCATTCACAAAAATCTTTTTATGACTGAAATTCTCCATTTTAAAAATTACCTTAATAAACTCTTCTTTTTCTTCAATTATTTTACCAAATTCTTCTGCTTTTTCTTTAATTATAGGTTCTTTTAAAGGAATTGAGTATGTGCCATAAATTGAAGATATAGAAAACTTATGACTTATCCAGTAACATCTTTTAACCACTGTTCCTTCAGGTAAAATTAAATTTATATCTTTAACAAAAGATTCTAAATTAAATTTCTCATAAACCTCTATTTCAAAAAATTCGTTATTTCCAGAAATGGGAATAGGTAAAGGCGGACAAAAAGAAATTTTAAGATGTGGGGTAAAACCCTCAGAAAATTTTAAGGGCAATTCTAACCTCCTCAAACTTCTTTCAATTAATTTACAAAAACTTAAATGGGATATAAATCTTGAAATACCTTCCTTTTTATAAAAAACTCTTAATCTAAAACTTTCCATTTTCTTTTATCTTTATTTCTTCTATATTATGTAAAACTCCTCCGTAAACAGTAATTTTCATATTTTCAAATTTATTTCTAACAGCATAAATTACATTTGAATTCGCTGTATATATAAGTGGTAAATAATCAGTTACTATTTCCTGCCACCTATCATATATTTTTTTTCTTTCTTCCTGATTTAAATATTTTGTACCTATTTCAAATAAATGGTCTATTTCCTTTTCCCATTCATAATTTCTTTTATTACCAAAATTCCAGAAATGTAATTGCCCTTTTGAATTCCATACATTTTTCCCCCCGTGTGGTTCAATTCCTCCTGTAAGACCAATTATTACTCCTTCCCAGTCCCTTGAAATTGTGAGTTTATTAACAAGGGTATTGAATTCAACAGGAAGTAAATTTACTTTCATTCCCAATTTTTCAAGGTCATTCTGGATAATATTGCCAATTTGGACTCTCTCAAAATTATTACTATTTGTTATTATTGTAAACTCAACTCTATTACCTTTTCTATCATAAAGAAAATTTTCTTTCCAAACAAATCCACTTTTCATCAACAATTCTCTTGCTTTTTTTAAATCATAATCATATTTTGTTATTTTATCATTATAGAAAAATCCACAGGATTTATTCATTGGTCCGTATAAAGGAGTTCCAAAACCAGCATAAACATTTTTAATAATTGAATTTCTATCAATTGAATAAGCGATGCTCTTCCTGAAATTTACATCAGAAAACCATTCTTTTTTATAATCAGGTATTTTCGCATCAATATTTTGATTTAAAGCAAGAAATTCAGAACTAAGAGAAGGACCAATATCATATATTGTAAAATTTTTATCTTTTTCAAGTGGTTTTAAAACATAATAATCCTGACCTCTAATTGAAAGTATATCTATTTCACCTGTTCTAAATTTTAAAATAGCCATATTCGGATCAGGAATGATTAAAAAAACAATTTTTTCAATATAAGGAAGTTGAACACCATTTTTATCTTTTCTCCAGTAATATGGATTTTTTTCAAGAATTATCCATTCACCAGGTCTGTAGTCATTTATTTTATAAGGTCCTGTTCCAACAATATTTTCTACTTTTTCATTCACTCCCCATGTACTCGTAAATTTTCCTTCCAAAACCGATCTTTCAAGTTTATGTTTCGGTAAAATTTCCTGTGTCATAAGTTGTAAAAAAGGAGCAAATTTTTCGGGCAAAATAAATTCAACAGTATAGTCATTAATCTTTTTTACTTCTATTTTCTTTCCTTCTACAGTAAGAACATCTCTACTACTTGTCGGAATTTTTTCATTATAAATAAGTTGATTAAATGTAAAGACAACATCATCCGCAGTAAATTTATCTCCGTCATTCCATAAAACATCTTTTCTTAAATAGAATCTCCATATTTTGCCTGTTTTATCTACTTCCCATTTTTCTGCAAGTAACGGTTTAACCTGGAGTGTTATTCCATCTATCTTTGTAAGTCCTTCAAAAATAAAACCAGTAATTATTGTTGTACTTGTTTCTTTCGCAATAATAGGATTAAATGATTTTGGGTCAGATGATGTGGAAAGACAGAGAGTATTTCTAAATTTAATCTGTTTTTTCTCAATACAACCAGCGGTGAAAATTAAAAGAATTGGAATTAAAGTTGAAATTTTTCTCATTTTAAATTAATTTTTTCAAATCTTCTAAAAGATAGGTCATACTTTGATACCTCAAATTTATCTCATTTTCAGTTGCTTTTTTAATAATATTTTTTAATTCAGATGGTACCGGCATATCCTCACATAAAATTCTTTGCTTTCCTGTGTTTTTCCTTTGTGCTCTAATGTCTATTCTTTTAAAGTAGTCCTCATCTTCTTTTCCCTCCATAAAAAGTTTTGAAGTTATTATTTCATCCATAGTAACTCCAAAACTATAAATATCTGACTGAAAAGTTGCATTACCTTTCATTTGTTCTGGTGCTATATATGAAATTATACCAAATTTTGTTATAGTCCCCGATTTAGGAAATATATCTCTGTGCCACCATTTTTTTGGGAGTTTTGCAATTCCAAAATCAGTAAATTTAATTTTTTCAAAGTCAAAAGAAATAAGAATATTGTCAGGTTTTACATCTTTATGAACTATATTATGCTGATGTATATACTCAAGTCCTTTTCCCGCTTCATAACAAATTCTTAATATTTTATTTAAATCCCATTTTCCCTTTTCATACAAGAATTCTTTTAAATTCTTTCCATCAATATATTCCATAATCATTGCATAGTGATGGTCAAATCTACCAAAATTATAAACCTTAACTATATTTGGATGTTCTAAATTCATTGCTATTTCTGCTTCTCTTTCAAATTGTTTTATAAGTTTATTTCTTTCTACAATCCCTCCTTTTAAATAAAGTATTTTTATAGCAACAGGATTTCCATAAGTTGGTTTTGCTAAAAATGAATATGCTTTATAAACTTTTGTATATAAACCACCTCCAAGATATTCACCCAGAGAATAACCACCAAAATTTTTTATTCTCATATTAAACCTCTGGTTTATCCAGTGAAATTAATTCAATATCGTCAATACTTTTTATTTCTTTTTTCAGATTTACCAAAGCAATTTTCCTTTCGGTTCCATAAGCAATTGAGGTAAAAACTGTCAGACATTTATTATCAAACATTCTTTCAGGTGCATAAGGGTCATGACTTCTTATAAGAACATTTAAACCAATTTTTTCCATAATTTTTAAAAAATAGTCCTTTCCAAATTTTGGTCTTCCAAGAAAGTCCCCAAGATACTCTCCTTCTTTATCCTTAAAATCACCCCATACAATTTTAAACCATTCTTTATCTCCAATTTCTATTTTTTCTATATCCTCTAATTTTTCAATATCGGGTAATGCACCATGTAAAGCAATAAAACCATTTCCATAAGCAACAAAAGGTAAATTAATAAATTCCTCTTTGTAAAAATTAAATTCGTCTTCACTTAAATTGTCCCAGAAATCTGAAGGACTGCATTCAACCACAGGATACATTTCATGATTTCCCTGAAGCAAAATTAAATTTTCTTTTTTCTCTTTAAGTGAAAGGAGATAATCAATATTTTCTTTTGAATTTGGACCTCTATCAACATAATCACCAAGAAAAAGAAGGTAATAGTTTTTTTTATCAATAAAATTCTTTACAACTATTCTTGTTGAATTAAAATCACCATGTGTATCACCAATAATTACAAGTTTACCCTTTTTAGGTAGTTCAACTAATTTCCTCATTTTATATATTAATTTTTAGGAGGAGTGGAAGGATTTACAGGAAGAATCTTTCCGGGTCTATTTAATTCTTCTTTAAGGATACTTTTAGTGGTCAGTTTGCCAGGAATTATTGCAAGCAATACAGAAGTAATAATAAACATAACAGCCAGAAAAGATGTAATTTTATTTAAAATAGCCGGTGTTTCAGCACCAAAAACATTTTCCATTCCTCCTCCTCCAAAAATATTTGCCATTGATGAACCTTTACCACTTTGAATCAAAACAGCAAATATCAAAAATAAAGAAACCAGAATATGCAATATTAATAAAAAAATATACATTTTTCAATCCTCCTTTAAGTTATGTTACTTTTTATTTTAAATTAAGTCAAGAACAATTTCAATTTTCCTTTTTTTGAATTAAAAAAAGTGAGAAAAAAATCAGAAACATACCCATAAAAACAATTAACGATACTTTTTCTTTCAAAATTAAAATTGAAAGAAAATAAGTTATAATTGGTGTTAAATATTGAAAAGGAGCAAGTAAAAAAGGCCTTAAATAGTTAAGAGCAGAAAACCAAAGTGTAAAACCAATACCAGTTGGTACTATCCCGAGATAAATTCCAGATAAAAAACCATAAATATTCTTCCCCAAAAGATTTAAGTTGAGTAATTTAACCGTTAAAAATAAAAAAATTGTTCCAATGAAAGAAGCAATAAAGGTTGTTTCAATAGCACCATATTTTTTGGTTGGTTCTTCCCCTATTACTGTATAAACAGCCCAACAAATCGCAGCAAGTAATGAATAGATATTTATATTCTCTCCAGCCCAAAAAAAAATTTTAAAATCCTCTTTTATTACAATAATACATCCAATAAATCCAATAAAAACTCCTAAAATTTTTTCAGGGGTTATTTTATCCTTCAAAAAAAGAATGGAAATAAGAATAACAAATATTGGATTAGAACTCATTAAAATACTTGAAATCGTTGCAGAAGATGTTTTAACTGATATAAAAATAAAAGTTGACATCAAATAAATTCCAGAAAGAGCAAGAATCAGAAATCTAAAAACATCTTTTTTAAAAATTCTAAAAACTTTTTTAAAATTAAATTTTATAAAAAACATGAGAAAAAAAGAAGCCCAGAAAAATCGCCAGAAAGCAAGAACCAAGGGGTCTATAACTTCACCATGGATTAAAAATCTACTTATTACAAATACAGTTCCCCATGAAAAAACAGAGATTAAACCAAATATATATCCTTTCAATTTTATTCAATAAGAAACCAGTTTGGACTGAAACAATTAAAATTTCCAGATATTAAAGTTCTTGTTTCTTTTGTAAAAATATCTAAAATTACTAAAGATTGTTTTCTTTCTATTTTTGAATAAACAATATGCCTTGAATTAGGTGCCCAGGAAATTTCTTCACAATTTAAACCCGGAAAAGTTCTTGTTTTTTTTGTATTTATATCATATATAGCAAGCCCAAAAGTACTTCCTTCTGAATAAATATAAGCAACAAAATTCCCATCAGGTGAAAATACAGGAGATGTACAGTAACCCGAAATATAACTTATTCTTCTTACTCCGTATCCATCTCTATCCATTATGTATATCTGTGGTTTACCATCTCTATCAGAAACAAAAGCAATTGATTTACCATCAGGCGAAAAAGAAGGAGAACTATCTATTTTTTTATTCTCGGTCAATCTTTTTTTTATCTTTCCATCAAAATCCGCAAGATATATTTCAGGGTCACCTGATTTACTCAAAACAAGAACAATTTCTCTTGTTTTTTTTAAAGGAGAGGCACAGGCATTTAAACCTGGGTGAGCAATAAATATTTCAATTTTACCTGATAAAATATCCATTTTTGCAAGTTTGGGCCAACCATCTTCATAAGAAACAAAAATAATTTTATTTCCTTCAAGATAACGAGGATAATTAACAAGATACTCTACATTTGTAAGTTGCTTTAGATTAAAACCATCATAATCAATCTGAAATATCTGCTTTTTACCTGTTCTATCAGAAGTAAAAAGAATCTTACTTTTTGCAATTCCAGGTTTGCCGGTTAATTTTTCTACAATATCATCGCATATCATATGTGCTAAAAACCTTGGGTCCTTTGAAATTTTATAACTGTATTCATATAAAAGATTTTTCTCAAGTCCATCTTCAACCTTTACATTTATTATTTCTCCCTTCTGTTCTCCTGTTATAATTATCTGTGTGACTATTTCTTTTTTTGTTTTTTCAATATCATCGGTAAATTTAATTCCTTCTACATTAAAATATCCTGAAAATTTTAAATCCTGAGAGAGGGTTTCAAGCATTTTACTTGAAAAATCATTTTTTTCTACTTTAAAAATTAAAAAGGTATCCGCCTTTTCTACTAAATTTTTTGTAATCTGAAAAAATATCTGTGTCTGGGAGAAAATATAAAAACTTAAAATCATAAAAAATAAAAAAACTTTTTTCATTTTATCCCTCCGTTTTAAATTCAATTATAACATCAAGATATCTATCTTTTATTTCTGAAGGAAAAGCAGGCCATGATTTAACAGATTTTATCGCATCTATTATTGAATTATCAAATTTTTTATATCCCGAACTCTTTTCTATAGAAATATTATCAATCCTTCCTTCTCTATAAATTCTAAAGGACACAATAGTTGACATATCTATTAGATATTCTTTCAATAACCAGTTCTCTTCTATTTTCTTTTTTATGAGATTTATATACCATGATGGAATATCAGTAGAAAAAGAAGTTTGATAAGAAGAAGTAGATTCAAAACTCGGTGTACTTATTTTTACTGATTTTATTTCAGGAATTTTAATATTTATATTTGAAGTTTCTGTATTATTTGAAGATTTTTTATTGGTTTCTGAAAACTTTGTATCTGAAATTTTTGAATATAATTTCTTTTTGTATTCCTCAGGTGAAAATGTCTCAGAAAATTCCACTTTTTTTTCTACTTTTATATCTTTCACTGTTTTTATTTTTTCTTCTTTTTTTACAGGCGGTAAAACTCTTTCTTCAATTTTTATTTCTTTTTTTTCTGATGTTTTTTCTATAACTTCAATATGAGGGATATTTACAAGTTTTACAACAAAAATTTCTTTTTCAAAATTTTTATTTTTTTCGGGTATTGGAATAAAAAACAAAAGAAATATAGAAAAATGGAATAAAAAAGATACAAAAAAACTCCTTTTTTTTACTCTGTTCGTGTAGCAAGTCCAATCATATCTATTTTGCATTTTTTTGCTATGTCAAGAATTTTAATTATATTTTCATATTGTACTTTTTCATCACCCTTTACTATCACAGAAATATTTTTTTCCTGACTTTTTTCTTTTAAAAATGAATATATTTCATTCAAATTCATCTTTTTCCCGCCGACAAAATATTGATTTTCAGGCGCCACTGTAATTACAATACTTTTTTCAATTTTCATTTCATAAGGAGATGCTTTTGGAAGTTTTACCTCTATTCCCTGTTCAATCATCGGTGCTATCATTAAAAGAATTATCACAAGAGTTAAAGCAATGTCAACAAGATTTGTTATATTTATCTGAGCAAGTGAATTCTTATTATTTCTGTTTTTCATTTTGTTTTAAAAATAATTCATTTAAATATTCTTCAATATATGGTATTAAAAATTCCATCTCATCCATCAAAAGTTGTATTTTTTCCCTTAAAAAATTATACCCAACAGCAGCTGGAATTGCTACCAGTAAACCTAAAACTGTGGTTATAAGTGCTTCAGCAACTCCACTTGCAACAACTTTAATTGAAGAAGAACCTGTAATTGACATATTTGTAAATGCAATTAAAAGTCCCCATATAGTTCCAAGAAGTCCAAGAAAAGGTGCAATTGCAGTAATTGTTGCAAGAGATGTAAGATTTTTCTCAAGATTGTTCTGTTCTTTAATAAAAGCTTTTTCTATATATTTTTTACTTATTTCGGGAGAAAACTTTTCAAATTTAATAAGTGATGTAAGATAGTCAAGAACAGAATAAAGTGGACATGGTATTCTTTTTATTTCTTTCTGTGAAAGAAATATTTTTTCAAAATCCTTATTTCTTTTAAATGCTGTTTTCAATACAAATAATTTTTCAAAAATTATGTACCAGGAATAAATTGAAAGAAAAGCAAGTATTACAAGATCAACTTTACCAAAAATATCGCAATGCTTCCATGAAGAAATCCAAATATTTTCCATATAATAATTTTATATTTTCTTTTTCCTAAGTCAAAAAAAAACAAAAATTATAGAAATCCAAATTTTCTCATTAATTCTATATTTTCTTTAATCATCCATCTTTTTTCTTCCTGATAAATTCCTATACATACCATATCATTTTCTCTTGCATTTTTACTCATAAATGAAATTGCTTCTTCTGGATTTTTTCTACCAGCAGCCATGATTTTATAATGAATAACAGGTTTTTTAAGTTTTTTTATAGCCATAATCATTTTTTCTCTGTCATTATCAGAAAATATCTCTTCCTGTAAAATATCTTTTTCCGGTTTTTCTTTTCTATTCACTGGATTATAATAAGAACACATATAAAAATCCACATCTATATTTTCTTCTGCCCATAAAAAAACTTCAGAGATATGTCCAGCTATTCCTGATAAAATTCCATATTTTTTAATTTTTTCTATCAGAGGATAAATTTTTCCCATCTCATTATTAAGAAAAAGGAAATCTACATACCCTCCATGAATATAGCATCCCACAGGATTTCCACTTATAGCCATATCAATACTCAATTCCTGAGATTTAATTTCTGGACATGTTTGAGCAATCCACTGAATTTTTCCACCTTCCTGTCTGTATTCAAGAAGAAGTCTTAATATGTGATTATCTGCTCTTCCTATAAAAGTATTAATTCCCCATTGTTCTGCTTCTCTTAATGTTTCCTTTATCCTTTGAGAAATAAAGTATTTTTTCATTCTCATATCCATTTCTATTCCCTGATGAGAAAAACCACTGAAAGGATTACCACCTATAATAAAACGACTGATTTTAATTCCTTTTAAGTTAACATATTTCATATTGTATCTTCCCTTTTAATTTTAATTATATATTAGATTTTTTACTTGCAAAAATAAAATTTGATAATATCAAATTTTGATTTAAAATAAAAATATGGGATTAATAATTTTTATATTAGGACTTATTTTTGGAAGTTTTGCAAACGTATGTATTTACAGATTACCAAAAGGAAAATCTATTATCTCCCCTGGTTCTTTTTGCCCCAATTGTAATAACAGTATAAAATGGTATGACAATATTCCTGTCATAAGTTATATATTTCTAAAAGGAAAATGTAGATACTGTAAAAAAACAATTTCTCCAAGATATTTAATAGTAGAACTTTTAACAGGAATTTTGTTTTTTCTAATCTACAAAAAGTTTGGTATGTCTATTTCTACCTTAATTTATGCTTTTCTGACTTTATGTCTTATTATTGTAAGTTTCATTGATATTGATACTTTTCTTATTTCTGATGTAATAGTAATTCCCGGTATTTTAATCGGACTTTTAATTTCTTTTTTATTCCCCCAGATTCATGATATGGAAAAAATAAAAGGATTTATATATTCTCTTGAAGGAACTATTTTAGGTGGTGGGATTTTAATTTTTCTGGCTCTTGTAGGAAAACTGCTTTTTAAAAAAGATGCTATGGGTGGTGGAGATGTAAAATTACTTGGAATGATAGGTTCTTTTCTTGGATGGAAATCAGTTTTTTTAACATTATTTTTTGGTTCACTTTTTGGAACTTTAATAAGTTTAACATTAATCCTACTGGGAAAAAGAAAAATTGATGATTATGTTCCTTTTGGACCTTATCTTGCTCTTGGAGCATTAATATCTATTTTTTTTAAGGGGAATTATTTTATGGGTATTATTTTGATAAATTAAAATATGAGCATTTCAGCATTAGAAATTGTTAAAGAGTTTTTTATAATTAATAATTTTTATGTAATATCAAAAGATGGATTTTTGATTGTAAAAAATCCAGAAGAAACAGGTAAAGAAATTGAGAATTTTGTAATAGAAAAAGAAAAAATTTTCTTCATAAATGAAGGTATAATAAAGGTTTTATCATGGCACACTTTAAAATTCACTCCTTCAGTAATCAAAAAATTTTCTGCAGAAATTTTTGAAATAACAGAAGAAAAATTTTATAGAGAAGTAAAAAATTTTTTAGGAAAAGAAAAATTTAAAAAAATTCTTGTTATACCTGGATTACCTTCAACAAAAAATTTAAGAGAAGAATCTATAAAAATAATGAAAGAAAATGGTATAGACCATGTAATTTTTTTTAATACAATTATATCTGGATTAATTGATAAAATTGATGAAAGAAAAGTGTATCAATCCCATACACTTGAAATTATCCGAATTCTCAAATTCTATAAGTTTTTTTATAAAAAAAATCTTGATGCTTTTCTATTTGACGAAAAATGAAAATCAGTTTGAACTCACCTGTAAATCAGATTAAAGGAATAGGGAAACAAAAAGAAATAATTTTTGAAAAACTTGGAATTAAAAAAGTAGAAGATATTCTTTTTTATTTTCCACGAAAATATATAAACTTAAAAAAAATAACAAAAATAAAGAATTTGAAAGAGGATGAAATTTATACTGTAAAAGCAACTGTTCTTGCAAAAGAAGAAAAGAGAATATATGGAAAAACAAATTATTTGAAAATTGCAGTTACAGATGGAACAGGAATTTTATATATCATTTTTTTCAATCAGATATATTTAAAAAACATCTTTCAAAATGGAAAGAATTTTATCTTTTATGGAAAAGTAGAATATTTTAATAAAGAATTTGAAATGATAAATCCATTTTATGAAGAATATGATGGAAGGAAAATTAACTGGATTTTACCAGTTTATCCATTAACAAAAGGCATAACACAAAAATATATGAGAAAAATTATAAAATGGGTTTTGAACAATATTAATGAATTTCCTGAGGAAATTTTACCTCTTGAAAGGCGACTCTTGTTCGGTATTTCAAATATTAAACATGCTCTTTTAAACATTCATTTCCCAATTTCTGAAATAAATTTAGAAAAAGCAAGAAATTATTTAATCTTCCGAGAATTCTTTATTTTCCAATTAAATTTACTCTGGAAAAAGAACTTTGAACAAAAAACAGAAGAAAGGATAAATATTGAATTAAATCTTATTGAGGAATTTGAAAAATACATACCTTTCAAACTTACAAAAAACCAAAAAGAGATAATGGAAGAAATAATTGATGATATAAAGAAAGGGAAACTCATAAGAAGATTAATATATGGAGAAGTTGGCTCAGGTAAAACTACAATAGCAATTTTTACATTATGGATATTTGCGAAAATAGGTTTTCAGGGTGTTTTTCTCTGTCCAACTGAAATACTTGCTCAACAACATTACATAAACTGGAATGGTTTCTTTCTAAATCAGAATATTTCAGTTTCTCTTCTAACAGGAAGTTTAAAAGAAAAGGAAAAAGAAAAAATTAGAGAAGAAATAGAGACAGGAAAGATAAATGTTATAATTGGAACTCATGCAGTTTTAAGTGAAAAAATAAATTTTAAAAATCTTAAAGTTGTAGTAGTTGATGAACAACATAAATTCGGTGTAAAACAGCAGGAAGTTTTAAAAGAAAAAAGTGAGAATATTCACTACATTTCAATGAGTGCTACACCAATTCCAAGAACAGTTGCTTTAACACTTTATGGAAATATGGATTTTTCCATTCTTGGAGAAATACCAAAAGGGAAAAGACAGGTTATAACTTATCTATTTTCAAAAAAGGACAGAGAAAAGATTTATTCTTTCATTAAGTTTCAGGTATCACAAAATAAAATTGGATTTGTTGTAACTCCTGCAATAAAAGAAAATGAGAATGTTGAATCAGCAGAAGAGAAATATATAGAAATATGCGAAAATTTACCCGAAGTAAAATCAGGTCTTTTACATGGGAAAATAGAAAAGAAAAAACAGGAAGAAATACTTGAAAAATTTAAAAATAAGGAGATAAAATTACTTGTAACAACTACAATTATTGAATCGGGAATAGATATACCCTCTGCTTCCTTTATAATAATTGAACAGGCAGAAAGATTTGGACTTGCACAATTACATCAATTAAGAGGAAGAGTTGGAAGAAGTGGTGAAGTTGGATACTGTTTTTTAATAGTTTATAATGATGATGAAGAAATAAATATGAAACTTTCACATTTCATTGAAAAAGAAACCGGGTTTGATATTGCAGAACTTGATTTTAATTTAAGAGGACCTGGCGATATACTTGGAACCAGACAGCATGGGATATTACCTCTTAAAATAGGTGATATAGAAAAAGATATTGAAATTCTTAAACTTGCAAGAAAGGAAGTTGAAAGAGTTTTAAAAATTGATCCATATTTAGAAAAAATGCATCATTTAAAAAGGTTAATAGAATGATAGAGGATATACTTGTTATTATTCCAGCATATAATGAAGAAAAAGCAATTGGGAAAATTTTAAAAGAATTAAAAAAGTATTTTAAAAATATTCTGGTCATTGATGATGGCTCCATTGACAGAACTAAAGAAATTGTACAGAAAGAAAAAGTACTTTTAATTTCTCATATAACTAATAAAGGAAAAGGAGAAGCATTAAAAACAGGTTTTAAATATGCTATTGAAAAAAATTTTCCAGCAGTAATTACAATGGATGGTGATGGACAGCATCTTCCCGAAGAAACATTAAAATTTGTTGAAGAATATAGAAAAAAAACAAAGATTGGAATACTTATAGGCAAAAGAAGTATATTTTCTCAAAGTATGCCTTTAATAAGAAGAATTACAAATCTTTCAATGTCTTTTTTAATTTCCATTTTGTCTTTTCAGTGGATTCCTGATACTCAGTGCGGTTTTAGATTAATAAAAACAGATACACTCAAAAAAATTAAGTTATATACATCCCATTTTGAAACAGAATCAGAAATTTTAATTAAGGCAGGTTGTAAAGGGATAAGAATAAAATCGCTTCCCATAAAAACTATATACAGAAAAGAAAAAAGTAAAATTAGGCCAATCAGAGATACAGTAAGATTTTTTAAAATGTTTTTTTTAATATTTTTTACATCTTTTAAGAAATATGAAAAAAGATTTTGAAAATTTAAGAAGAGAAATGGTTGAAACTCAGATTGTTAAGAGAGGCATTAGCGATAAAAAAGTTATTGATGCTTTTTTAAAAGTTCCAAGAGAAGAATTTGTTCCTGAAAATATGAAGGAATATGCTTATGAAGATTCACCATTACCAATTGGAGAAGGACAGACAATAAGTCAACCATACATAGTTGCATTAATGTCAGAAGCATTAAAATTAAAAGAGAAAGATAAAGTTCTTGAAATTGGAACAGGAAGTGGTTATCAGGCAGCTATTCTTGCAGAAATTGGTTGTGAAGTATATTCGGTTGAAAGGATTGAAGCACTTGCAAAAAGGGCGGAAAAAACATTAAAAAAACTTGGTTATAATGTAAAGATAAAAGTTGGCGATGGAACACTTGGATGGGAAGAATTCAGTCCGTATGATAAAATTATTGTAACAGCCGCAAGTCCTGAAATTCCTGATACATTACTTGAACAACTCAGTGAAAAAGAAGGAAGATTAATTATCCCTGTGGGAGACAAGTATATTCAAGATTTAATACTTGTAGTAAAAACAAAAGATAAAATAGAAAAAATTAATTTAGGTGGCTGTCAATTTGTTCCTTTAATCGGAAATAAGGGATGGAACGAATGAAAGAAATTTTTATAACTCTTGGACTTGCGATGTTGCCGATTTCAGAATTAAGAGGCGCGATACCTTATGGTTTAAGTAAGTCACTTCCTTTTTTCAATGTATTTTTAATTTCAATTCTTGGAAATCTTTTACCTGTAATTCCACTATATTTTTTTCTAGAAAGAATATTAAAATTCCTTGAAAAATTCAATTACGGAAAAAAATTTAATACATGGTTAATAAATAGGACAAAAAGTAAATCCGAAATTATTGAAATTTATAAAACAATTGGACTTTTAATTTTTGTTGGAATTCCTCTGCCAATGACTGGTGCATGGACAGGAACAATTGCATCTGTAATTTTTCAATTAAAATTCAAAAATTTTTTAATAGGTATTATCGGAGGAGTTTTAATGGCGGGGATTATTGTTTCCTTTGTTACTCTTGGAGTTAAAAACTTTTTCACATTTTAGTTTAATTTTATATTCTTTAACTCCTCAATTTCAGATATTTTTTCAAAAAGTTCATTTACATTTTGGTTTGATTTATATCTGATTGTATATGTCAATTTGATTTTTGCTTTAACTTTATTTTTTTCTATTTCTGTTGAAAGTATTTTAAAACCGTAATTTTTCAATATTTTTTCTATTTTATCTTTTAATTCTCTCTTATCTTCTCCAATTATTGTAAGAGTACTATATGTATCAACTGGAACTTTTTTTTCAAAAATTTTTAAAAAGTAAAGTATTATTAACGAAATAAAAGTTAAAAAACAAGCCAGAATATACAGGTCAACCCCTACTGCAAGACCAACAGATGTTACAAACCATAAACATGCTGCAGTAGTTAAACCCCTTATTCTTTTACTGTCCTTTATAATTGCTCCTGCTCCAAGAAATCCCATTCCTGTTACCACTCCATAAGCAATCCTTGCAGGGTCAATTCTCAAAACAGAATTTTGAAAATTTGAAAAAATATAATAAACTTGAAAAGATGTGATTAAAATCGTAGTTGTACCCATTCCAACAAGAATCATCGTTCTTAAACCCGCTTCCCTTCCATGTTTTTCTCTTTCAAAACCAATAATTCCACTTAAAATACCAGAAATTACAACTTTTTTTATAAATTCAAGTTCATTCATATTTCTTCTCTCTTCTTTTCAGGAATAAAATACCATTTTTTAGAAAAATCGTAAACCTTTTTGTTAAAAAATATTTTTAGAAGTGAATTGACATTTTTTGAAAAATTTTTTATTATTATATCTATATTAACAAGAAAAAGTTTTTAAATTAATTGGGAAGGGAGGTGAAAAATGAGACAAAAAGGAGGGAAAAATGAGGAAATTCCAAACATTTGTTCCTCCAAACGGTGTTCATATAATTTTAGACCTTTATGAATGTTCCGATTTTAATATTCTTAACTCCCCTGAAAAAATAAAAAAAATCTTATTAAAAGCTGTAGAAAAATCTAAAGCAACTTTAATTGATGTTAAAATTCATAAATTTTCACCTGTGGGAGTCAGCGGGTTTGCTTTAATTTCAGAAAGCCATATAAGTATTCATACATGGCCTGAAAAAAAATATGCTGGAGTTGATATATACACCTGTGGAGAAAAAACATTTCCTGAAAAAGCGAGTAATTTATTTATTAAAGAATTAAAAAGCAAAAAACCATCTATTATAAAGATTGAAAGAGGAATATATGCAAAAAAATAGAAATATAATTATTGACTGGTATCATCCTTATGGTGTAGGAATTGCTTTTGAAATCAAAAAAAAGTTATTAGAAAAAAGAACAAAGTATCAGAAAATTGAGGTATATGAAACAAAGAATTTTGGTAAAGTTTTAATTATAGATAATTTAATTCAATCAGTTGAAAAGGGAGAAGAAAGTTATCATGAAATACTTGTTCATCCTGCAATGTTTTCCCATCCTGAACCAAAAAATGTTTTAATAATTGGTGGTGGAGAAGGTGCAACTTTAAGAGAAGTTTTGAAGCATCCAGTTAAAGAAGTAAAAATGGTTGATATAGATGAAGAAATGATTAAAATTGCAAAAAAATATTTAAAATTTGATAAAGGTGCTTTTGAAGATAAAAGAGCAGAAATCATAATAGAAGATGGTTTTAAATATATAAAAGAGAATAATAAAAAATATGATGTTATTATAGTTGATGCTACCGACCCTGGAGAAATACCATCCTGTCCATTATATACTGTTGAATTTTTTAAACTCTGTTATAAACATCTAAACAAAAATGGTATTTACGTAACTCAAGGTGGAACATCTATTTTTCTTCATCCGGAGAGAATAAAAACAGTTTATTCTGACTTAAAAAAAGTATTTAAAAATGTAAAAATTTATTCCTCACCTGTTTTTGGTCTTTTTCCAAATTGGATATTTATTATAGCAATTAAAGGTAATATAAAGATTGAAAAAAAACCAAACAAAAAAATAAAAGAAAATTTATTTTTCTATACTCCGGAATTACATCAATCTTTGTTTATCCTACCTTGTTTCTTAAACAAATTTAAATGATTACCTTTTTTCCCCAGTAATACAATCATTTTTTTCAATGTTTCTTCACTGATAAAATGTTCAATTTTACATGCATCATTTTCTGCTATACTATCAGAAACATTTAAAATTTTTGTTAAAAACTTCATTACTATCTTATGCTTATTTAATATCTTCGTTGCTTCTCTATCACCACTTTCTGTCAATTCAATATAACCGTATTTTTCCTGTTTTATGTATCCTTTATCTTTTAGAATATTCAATGCATTCACAACAGACGATTTTTTTACATCAAGAAGTTCACTTATTTCTTTTACCCTTGTGACTTTTTTGTCTATCGTGAGTATTTTTATTGCTTCAAGATAATCCTCTAAGCTTTTAGTTAACAAATGTTCCTCCTTTTAAAAATGAAAAAATTTGATAAAATAAGGTTGAAAAAAACCATCCAGCAAATAAAGACCAAAAAAGAGAAATTAAAGCCCATTTTATACCTACTTCTTTCTTCAAAATTAAAAATGTAGCAAGACATGGCATGTACAGTAAACTCATAAGCATAAAAGAATACGCAGAGATAGGGGTAAAATAGAATCTTAATGTTTCTGTTAAATTCTCAACTCCAAATAAAGTCCCAAAAGTTCCAACAACAAGTTCTTTTGCATATATTCCAAAAATAAGTGCAACCCCTGCCTGCCAGAAACCAAAACCAGAAAATTTAAATAATGGAAAAATAAAACTACCCAATTTACCTATAAAATTCATTTCGGTTCCATAATTATAAGGATGCGGGAAATAGTTTAAAACCCATAAAATTAAAGTTCCAAGAAATATAATGGTCCCTGCTTTCTTCAAAAAGTATTTTGTTCTTGTCCAACTCTCAATCAATACATTTTTCCAGTAAGGCATTCTGAAAGGTGGTAATTCTATTATTAAAGGTAGAGATTCATCTTTTAAAAAAATGGAACCAAAAATTTTTATACTTAAAACACCAATACCAATTCCTAACAAATACAATGAAAAAACTATCATTCCCTGATTTTCCTTAAAAAAAATGCCTGTAAATAAAAGATAAACAGGAAGCCGTGCCGAACAACTCATAAAAGGTATTGATAGGGAAGTTAAGATTTTATCCCTTTTATTTTCAAGAATTCTTGTCCCCATTATCGCAGGAACATTACATCCAAAACCTAAAATTAAAGGAATAGCACTCTTCCCATGAAGTCCTACCTTATGCATTATTCTATCTGCAACAATTGCCGCTCTTGCCATATAGCCGGTATCTTCAAGGATTGCAAAGAAAAAAAAGAAGAGAAAAATGTTTGGAAGAAATAATATTACAGAACCGACACCAGAAATTATTCCATCTTTTATCAAAGAATTAATCCAAATAGGTAGATTTAGATATGAAAAAACAATCTTTAATTTTTCAAGTATAAGTTCAATAAAATTAACAAATGGTTTTCCCCAGACAAAAACAGCATTGAATATGATAAAGATTATAAAAAGAAAAAATAAAGGACCTAAAAAATTATGAGTTAAAATTCTATCAACTTTTTCTGTAATTTCCGGTTTCAATTCTTTCTTTTTCTCAATAAGTGACTCTTTTACAATTCCATGAATTATTCCATATCTTTTTTCCATTAAAACTCTATCTAATGGTTTATTTAAAAATTTTTCTGTATTCATTATCAAATCGTTAATTTTTTTCCAATCAACTTTTGTAATTATAAAATTTGTAAAATACTC
This sequence comes from bacterium, assembly GCA_035371905.1. Taxonomy (NCBI): domain Bacteria; species bacterium. Next base: position 21,282 of record DAORXQ010000020.1, read on the forward strand.
ATCTTTTTCCAAAATTTTTATAGCAAGAAATCTTGGAGGATAAGGAAGTTTTAAGTTTTTAAATTGACAGACAATTTCAGAGATAACTTTTTCAATTTCTTCACCATAATTAAATTCAAAAAATTCAGAAGGTGGTTCTTTACACTTTTTATAAATTTCTTCTTTCAAATCTTCTATACCAATATTTTTATTTCCAACTGTTTTTACAAATTTTACTTTAAGCAATTTTTCTAAATGTTGAATTTCATATTCAATTCCTTCTTTCTCTGCCAAATCCACCATATTAAGGTCAATAATAATATTTTTGTGAAACTCTGAGAGTAAAAGTAAAAGATATAAACTTCTTTCAAGATTCAAAGCATCTGCCATTATAATTAAAACATCTACTTCATTTTGAGTAATAAAATCAATTGCTATTTTCTGGTCTTCGCTTTCTCCTGTTAAGGTATAAGTTCCCGGTAAATCAACAACTTTAAATTTTACATCTTTATAAATATAATATCCTTCCTTTTTTTCAACTGTTACACCTGGCCAGTTACCAACCTGTTGTCTTGTTCCAGTAAGAGAATTGAATATCGTCGTTTTTCCTGTATTAGGATTCCCTGCAATTGCAACTATTTTCTCTTCCATTTTCATTCAACTTTTTCAACTATTATGTCCATTGCTATTCCACATCCAATCCCGATGGTTATATTTCCTTTTTTTATTATTACAGGACCGGGAGCAGGTTTAACCACTTCAATAATATCTCCAACAAAAATCCCCATATTACATAATTTTTTTAATTTCCCATGTTTCAGCACATCAACCACTTTGTATTTTCCTTCTTTTGCCTCTACCAATTTTTTCATTTTTTATTTTGTTAGTATTAACTAAAAAAGTTTGTTTAAACTAACTTTTTTAAAATTATAGAATAAAAATTTGACAAATTCAAAAATTATGTTAAATTAAATTTCTATGGGAAAAAATAAAAATGAATTTAGGATTGTTCTGAAAAAGAATTATTTAAGAAATTTCCTCTCTTGGCGTTAAATTTTTTTATCCCATTCCTGTTTTTTTCCTATTTTTCTCTATATTTATTTTTTACAGGGAGGGTAAAATGGAAAAAATATTCAATAAACTTTTTGAAAATATAAATCTTACTACAAATGAAACATATGAAATTTTTAACAAAATTATGGAAGGAGAATTATCTTCTGTAAAAACTGCTGCATTTCTAACATTATTAAAAATTAAAAAAGAAAGTTCAGAAGAGATAACCGGTGCAGCAAAACTTTTAAGAGATAAAATGCTGAAAATAAGACACAAAAAAGAAATAATTTGTGATACCTGTGGAACAGGTGGTGATTATTCAGGTACATTTAATATCTCAACAGTATGTGCAATTGTTGCTTCTTCTATGGGACTAACAGTTGCAAAACATGGAAACAGGTCTATCACAAGTTCCTGTGGAAGTGCTGATGTACTGGAATATCTTGGGTATAAAATAGATATTGAGCCTGAAAAAAGCGAAATTTTACTTGAAAAGTTTGGATTTGCTTTTTTATTTGCTCCCTTATATCATAAAGCAATGAAAAATGTAGCAGAAGTTAGAAAAGAACTTGGCTTTAAAACAATTTTTAATATAATTGGACCTTTGTGTAATCCTGCTTTAACAAATTATCAGATTATGGGTGTGAATGATTATTCTCTTTTAAAAATTATTCCTTATGTTTTTAAAAATCTTGGAATAAAGGGATATGTATTTCACTCTGAAGATGGTCTTGATGAAATAACACTTACAGGGAAAACATATATAGTTGAAATTGATGAAGAAATAAGTGAATTTGAAATATTTCCAGAGGATTTTAATTTAAAAAGATGTAAAATTGAAGATATAAAAGGAGGAAATTTAAAAGAAAATGCTGAGATTTTATTTAATATAATTAGAGGTAAAGAAAAAGGACCTAAAAAAGATATTGTCTGCTTAAATACCGCATTTCTCCTTAAAACAACGGGTATTGTTGATAGAATTGAAAAAGGAATTGAATTAACAGATGAAATTTTAAAAAAAGGAATACCTTATAGAAAATTCAATGAAATCCTTGAATATATAAAAAAATGAAAAAAATTTTAATTCTTTTTTTATTCTGTTTTGGTTTTGCAATTTCGGGTGAAAACATTGAAATTGAATTAAAAAAACAGGCAACAGTTGATTTGTGTAATTTTCCAGATTTGACAGATGGAATTGTTGATATACTTTATCTTACAGTTGATAATTACTGGCATAAAGGTGAATATTCAAAAATTTTTCCTGTTTTTTATTTAATTACCAGAATTTTCCCCGATGATGTAAATGCCTACTGTCTTGGTGGCTGGTTCTTGATAAATGGTATTGCTCCAAAATATGAAGGTGAA